>JAAFGW010000089.1 GCA_010365175.1 Sulfuriferula multivorans
CGCCTGCAATCGCCCCATACGACGTGAACTTGCGGGAAACCCATCCGCAATTTCAAACCGGCCGAATTCATGCATGTTGGCTCCGGCGGCCACACCGGCTTAAGTTTTCAGGGTGAACGCCAGCGTGCCGTCGTCGATCGGTTCGTCCAGCAGCAAAGTTTTGTCAACTTCGTAGGCGTGGGTCACGCGCCAGGGCCCACTACGCCCTTGGCGCGGAAGTTCGTTCACGTCGCGTAGCACATAGCCGGAGGTGAGTGAACTCATCACGTTGCCCTCATCCAGTTGTCCCGCCGGTGCGCGTGGCGTTGCGCGCGCGATGCCTTTGGCATCCATGTGGTTGAGCAACCGGCACACATAGCGCGACGCGATGTCCGCTTTGAGCGTCCACGAAGCATTGGTGTAGCCAAAAATGAAGGCCATGTTGGGCAGGTCCTGCATCAGCACGGCGCGGTAGCTCAGCAACTGATGGGTTGCCACGGGCGCGCCGTCCAGGGCGATGTCCATACCGCCAAAGGTTTTGAGACGAATCCCGGTCGCGGTCACCACGATGTCGGCGTCCAGCGTCTCGCCCGATTTCAGCAAAATGCCTTGCTCG
Source organism: Sulfuriferula multivorans (assembly GCA_010365175.1). GTDB lineage: Bacteria > Pseudomonadota > Gammaproteobacteria > Burkholderiales > Thiobacillaceae > Thiobacillus. Next base: position 596 of record JAAFGW010000089.1, read on the forward strand.
GTGAACGAGGCAATCTCGTCGGTGACGATAGACGCCTTGCCCGACTTGATGGCCTTGAACAGGTCGCCATCCGGCACCACACACATGCGCTGGTCCCACGGTTTGTAATTAGGCGTGAAATGGCGCATATCCACTGTATCGCCCAGGGCCCTCTTAACGGGGCGCAATAAAAACTTCCGCATGGCGTCGGGCCAGCGCTTGGCGCCCTTGTAGAGCGCGCGTTGCAGGGCGATATAGCTGCTGCGCAAAGTGCCGTAAATCCAGCGTGCGGGCAGTACCCTGCCTAGCACCGCAATCAACTTCTCCAGGTTGGGCGCGCTGAAATAGTAGGTGGGGGTGCGCTGCAACATGGTGACATGGGCGGCGTTGGCCACCATGGCGGGAACGATGGTAACGGCCGTGGCGCCGCTGCCGATCACGACCACCCGTTTGCCCCGGTAATCCAGGTTTTCGGGCCAGAACTGCGGATGAATAGTCTGCCCCTTGAAGCGGTCTGCGCCCGCAAACGCGGGGAGGTGCCCTTGGTCGTAGTCGTAGTAACCGGTGCAGCTCACAAAAAAGTTGCCGGTGAAGGTGCGGGTGTCGCCAGTGGATTCCTGCAATGCGGTGATCGTCCAGAGATTGTGATCACTCGACCACGCGGCCTTGAGAATTTTCAGGCCGAAGCGGATGTGCCGGTCCACGCCATATTCCTGCGCCGTTTCTTTGACGTATTCCCGCACCAGCTTGCCCTCCGACAACACTTTGGGTGACATCCAAGGGCGAAAGGCGTAGGCAAACGAAAACATGTCGGAGTCGGACCGGACGCCAGGGTAACGAAACAAATCCCAGGTTCCACCGATGGCGTTGCGACGCTCCAGGATGGCATAGCGCTTGCCCGGCGATTCTTTTTGCAGATGGCATGCCATGCCGATGCCGGAAATACCTGCGCCGACAATCAACACATCAAAATGTTCGCTCATAGGTTGGAGCCGGATAACTTGTCGGCCATGGTTGGTTTGACCAATGCATTATCCCTTCGTGTTGGCAATTTTGCCGACCGAAGCGATTCAGTAAAAAACCAGTGGGGCAACTCAGCCGCTGACGAACAAGGCTACGAGGAAGCACGAAACTTGACCCTGAAAGTCAAGGCGCGCAATCCCGGCAACGCTGCGGTTTTTCAACCGCTGTGGTTTTATGCGTCGAATAATGATGATCAGCCCGCCGCGACATCTTTGGCTGCCCAACGGCTTGCGCTGGATCTGCGAAGTGCCAGCGCACATACCCTGATGAGTGTGGCGTACTTCACTGATGGTGATGGCGCGAAGGCTCTGAAACTTATTGAGGAAGCCAACGCGTTGAGCGCGGCTCGCGACAGCGATAACTATTTGATCAACGCCGGTCGCGATCATTTCATGTTGGGCCATGACCAACAAGCCATCCAAATGATCAGTCAAGCCATCGACATAAACCCGTCGCTAGCTGATTACTGGTGCTACGTGGCCATGGCCTACGCCCGGCAAGGCCAGATAGAAAAGGCGCGCCAAGCGAGAGACGCATTGATCAAGGATGGCCTTGGCTGCAAATTCTCAGACATCGAGCCGTCCAAGTCATCCGCAGAGACTTTCAAGAAATGGCATGCCTCGCAGGTCGTCCCGGCTTAGCGCAAGGCGGGGTTGCCGCAGTGACGGGTATCCGGGGTGCAGCGGGCGGTCAGTCGGCAAGAACTGATGCACGAGACCGGGCAACCAGAGTCCGCACCCTACGTGTCTGGCTACTTCGCTCTCTGCCAGTTGGAGCCAGTGACTCGGTGACCCGTGATGCCAAGGATTGGTCAAATTCGACCCGGACAGTTCAACTGCGATACATTACACAGATTCGCTTGAGCGCATCTTCTGCGCGTCCACGATGGCTCTGAAACGCCGTCCACGATCAGATTGAAACAGGCGTCCACGATCGCTGAAATACGCAGTCGATGATTCGGACGCAGAACACTGAACTGGTGAAAGCCGTTTACACAGTACCTCGGTTTGACTTCACAACAGTACAGGGGGTTAGCCGGTCGATGAGGCTGGCGTGCAGCTGGGCAGATTGTTACGAACGGCCTTCTTGGCGGACCACTTTGTGATGACCTCGTTCCGTCAGGAACTGCGCCGGGTGCTCAATCGGGGTGAGGCGGTCAATGCCTTGAAGCGAGCCATCTAAACGGTGCGCATCGGCACGGCGCAGGCCAAGCGGCCAGACGAAATACCGGCGTTGCCCGACGGTTTGAGCTTACTGACCAACTCCGTGATGGCTTGGAACTCGATGCACAGCAGGTAGTTGTTAATCGGTGGGCGAACCGGCGCCAAGTGATTGAGGCCGACATCATGGCGAAGATCGCGACGATGCGTCTGAGTGGGATCAATTTGAGAGGTGAATTCCGATTTCCGGTGGAGAGATAGGCTGCCGATTTGATGCCTTCGCTGGCACCGTCGATAAGTGCAGCGGTTGGCTGAAACCGACCACGGTTTGACGCCACCAAATCCAGATTTGAAAATAGTCTGAAAACCCAACGAAATCAATGATCTCCTATAGCGACCCCCACGCCAGCATTGAAATCCAAATCATCACAAGTTGCAGCAAAAAACAATACGACCCCAAGTCGTGTCATTACTTCTTCAATGTGTCAGGCTTTTAACAGCCTTGCTGTGCTGACGCAGCGTCCGTGGCGGTGCCTCCAATCTCGCATGGAGGCGCGGAAGGGATAAGTCGCGTGCGCGGGGCTGAACACTGAGGTCCCTTGTTCCGAGTAGGGCCTGCATACCCCTGGTTGCAGGCCTCTGCTCACTCAGCGATCATGAAGCTTGCGCGTGAGCCTGTTCAATCAGGAAGTTCCGGAATTTCTTAAAGATCTCGCTGTTCGATATTTTCTCGTCGTAGACAAGGTGATAGGCACCTTCGCATTTGATGGCAAGATCGAACGGACTGACCAGCACGCCCTGTTGCAATTGCTCTCGTATCAGCGGAAGTCGCCCCAAGGCAATGCCCTGCAGATTGAGTGCAGCTTCAATCAGGGTATTGCTGTCGTCGATGATGGGCCCGCGCATGGAAATGGGCTGCGAAACCCCCGCAGCGCGAAACCAAGCTGACCAGTCCTCATAGCTGTCTTCGTGCAGCAAGGCGTAGTGCAGCAGATCCTCGGGCTTTTGAAGTGGATGTTCCGGGCGCAAATATTTAGGTGAGCATACGGGTAGCAACTGGCACTCAAATAAGACCTCCGAGTGGAGAGAGCCCCAGTTCTTGTGGCCCCATTTAATCGCCAGGTCGACGCGGCGCATGTCATATTGCTCGTGAGGCAGGGCGTGGTAAATGCGCAGGTCAATCTCGGGGTACTCAGCCCAGAACCAATGCAGGCGTCGCGCCAGCCAGCGCGAACCAAACGACGGGGTCACTTGCACCGTTAGAGTCGCCTTGGCCTCGCCTTGCGCCCGTACTTCGCGAAGCGTGCTGTCAATGTCCCGAAATGCACTCGAAATCGTGCCGTAAACGCGTGTGCCTGCATCGGTGAGCGTAACGCGTCTATGGGCGCGTTCAAACAGGCGAACGCCAAGCATTTCCTCAATCTGCCGAACTTGATGACTGACTGCCGCCTGCGTTACGCAGAGTTCCTGAGCGGCAAGGGTAAAGCTGTTCTTGCGTGCGGTGGCTTCAAAAGCACGCAAAGTATTTAGGTTGATCAGGAGGTTGGCCATGGGCGTCAAGTCTATTAGATAAGCTAATCCCACGCGCAAAAAATGATCATTTGTCATGCGTCATGTATACCGAGACACTCTGTCTGCCCCTGCACTCAACGGGGATGGTCTAAAAAGGAAGAGCCTCAGGCATGACAAATTCGATTGACGTTTATCCGTACATACCCAATTCGGTTCCAGAGGTCAAGGCAAGGATGCTTGCGGCGATAGGCGCAAACTCCATGGAGGAGCTTTATGCGGAGATCCCTCCCGAGTTGCGCATGCAGCGCCCGTTGAGTCTGCCCGAGCCGTTTCTTTCCGAACACAGGCTAAAGCGCCATGTGCAGTCGCTGCTGGCGAAGAACAAGTCCTGCGCTGAGGCGCTCAGTTTTCTTGGTGGCGGCTGTTATCAACACCACGTGCCAGCCGTGTGCGATGAAATTAACGGCCGCAGCGAATTTCTTACTGCCTATGCTGGCGAGCCCTACGATGACGCGGGCCGTTTTCAGGCGCTGTTTGAATACGCCAGCATGTTGGGTGAGATGCTGGAGATGGACGTTGTCAGCATTCCGACGTTCGATGGTCATCAGGCCGCGGCAACCGCAGTGCGGATGGCTGGGCGCCACACCGGTCGTAAGGTGGTGCTGGTGGCTGAGCATGTCAGCCCCGACAAGTATTCGGTCATGCAAAATTATGGACGTAGCGACCTGGAGTTCCGCCGCGTGCCTTTTGATCTCGCCACGGGAACTCTGGACATGGGGCGGTTGGCCAGTATTCTCGACGAGCAGGTTGCTTGCCTCTTCCTCGATAACCCCTCCTACCTGGGTGTGATTCAAGACGGCCCAGCCATCGCGGCTGCCGTTCATGCCTTCGGTGCCTTGCTGGTGGTAGGCGTGGATCCGAGTTGTCTGGGGGTAATTGCGCCTCCGTCGTCCTATGGCGCAGATATTGTGTGTGGCGATATTCAGTCGCTGGGCATGCATATGAGTTATGGCGGCGGTCACGGCGGCTTTATCGCCACCCAGGACGATGAGGCGCTGGTGATGCAATACCCTTCGCGGTTGTTCGGTATTGCCCCCACCAAAGTGCCGGGCGAGTATGGCTTCGGCGATGTGGCTTACAGCCGTACGTCGTTTGACAAACGGGAGAACGGCAACGAGTTTGTCGGTACCGCCGCCGCCCTTTGGGGCATCACGGCCGGGGTATACATGGCCTTGATGGGCCCGCAAGGCATGCGGGACTTAGCCCACACCATCATCTGCCGCAACGCTTATGCCAAGCAGCAGTTGGCCTCCGTTACGGGCGTGCGGATACCGCATGCCGAGCAGGTGCATTTTAAGGAGTTTGTCGTTAACTTCGACGCCAGCGGCAAATCCGTTCAGACGATCAATCGCGCGCTGCTAGAACAAGGCATTTTTGGAGGTCACGACCTCAGCCATGCCTTTCCCGTGCTGGGGCAGTGCGCACTGTACAGCTTTACCGAGGTGCATAGCCAGGAAGACGTAGCCACCTTGTGCGCAGCGCTTGCCACCATCCTCACGAAATGAATCAAGTCATGCACAACATATCCTTGTCCCGATTCACGAATGGTCGCGCCAATCTGCGCCGCTATCACCAGGCGCGGTGGGACGAACCAGTGATTTTTGAGCTGTCCCAGCGCGGCGAGCGCGGTGTGCTGGTTCCTGAACTTGAGCAGGAGATCGCAGTCGCGACCAACCAGGCGTTGTCAGGCCTGCCTCATGGGATGCTGCGTACGCAGGCACCGCGACTACCGGAAATGTCGCAGAACCGTGTTTTGCGCCACTACCTGCGTCTATCGCAGCAGACGCTGGGAGCAGACCTGAACGTTGATGTGGGGCAAGGCACCTGCACGATGAAATACAACCCAAAAATCAACGAACAGCTTGCCCGCGATCCTCGCATGTCCGAGTTGCATCCATTGCAGGATGCGGACACGGTACAAGGCATGCTGCACATATTCCACCAGGTTCACGCGCTCATGATGGAGGTGTCCGGCATGGATGCGGTGTCGCTGCAGGCGCGTAGCGGATCCCAAGCGATTTATGGTAACTTTGCCGTGTTGCGAGCGTACCAGGAAGCTTCCGGCACCTACGGCGTTCGCGACGAAGTGATAACGACGATTTTCTCCCATCCGTCGGATGCAGCCTGTGCCCGTTTGCTGGGATACAGGGTCATTACCCTGTATCCCGATGCTGACGGCTATCCTGATTTGGACGCTCTGCGCACAGCCTTGTCTCCCCGCACTGCGGCCCTCATCATCACTAATCCGGAAGACACCGGGATTTTCAATAAGAAAATCCGCCAGTTCACGGATATGGTTCGCGCAGCGGGGGGGGTGAATATCTACGATCAGGCCAACGCGAACGGCTTGTTGGGAATTACCCGCGCGCGGGAAGCCGGGTTTGATATGTGCCATTTCAATCTGCACAAGACATTCGCGACGCCTCATGCCTGCGGAGGCCCCGCTGTGGGTGCCATGTGCGTCACGCAGGAGTTGGAGCGCTTTCTACCGTCCCCCAAGGTCGTACTTCGGGAGGGAAGCTATGCCATCGACGACGCGGGACCTGATTCAGTTGGCAAGGTGTCTGCGTTCATGGGAACCGGCAGCATTGTGCTGCGCGCATACGCCTGGGCAATGAACCTGGGCGCCAAGGGCCTTCGCGAAGTGTCCGAAATTGCGGTGCTCAACAACAACTACATGATGCATGAGTTGTTGAAAATTCCTGGACTCAGCGCGCCCTATGCGCCAGGTAAGAGACGCATCGAGCAAGTTCGTTACAGTTGGGAGAAACTTCACGCCGACACAGGTATTCATTCTGAGCAAATTGGTATCCGGGCCGCTGATTTCGGTGTGCATTACTGGACCAGCCATCATCCGTTCCTGGTGCCAGAGCCGGCCACGATTGAGCCCACAGAGTCCTACTCACAAGCCGATTTGGATGAGTTTGTCGATGTCATGCGCCACATCGCCCATGAGGCCTACACCAATCCCGAGACGATACGTTCCGCGCCGCACAACTGCCCGGTTCATGCCGTTGATGCTTCGGTTCTGGATGACCCTAAGCGATGGGCGATTACTTGGCGTGGCTATCAGCGCAAACTTCGCAGCCAAGAGGCGAAGCAGAGCGCATGAACTTGCGTGTTGGTTTAATTGTCAACGCCCTCGCGGGCGTCGGCGGTCCGGTCGCACTGCGGGGCAGCGATGGTGTAGCAGCACAGGCGCTGGCTCTTGGCGTTTTGCCTCAGGCCGGCGCACGCGCAACTGAAGCATTGAGTGCATTGCGAGAGTTTGGTACTGAATTGACCGTCATCACGGGTTCCGGCTCACTCGGCGCGGATGCCGCCAGTGCAGCCGGCTTGAGCTGCAAAATAGTCTATCGCAATCCGGGCAGAGGCTCGGCCGAGGATACGGCCACCTTGGCTCGCCGTTTGATGCTCATGCAGGTGGATTTACTATTGTTTGCGGGCGGTGACGGTACTGCTCGTGACGTTGCGGAGTCTGTCGGCGATTCTTTCCCCGTTTTGGGAATTCCTGCCGGGGTCAAGATGTATTCCGGTGTTTTCGCCACTACTCCAAGCGCGGCCGGCACGCTTGCCGTGCGCTTTCTCCGCACCCATACGCGTCGCGTACGTCAGTGCGAGGTCATGGACCTTGATGAAACCGATTTGCGCTCCGGGCGCATTGAGCCCAGCTTGTTTGGCTATGTCGCGTCCCCCGAGGACCCCCGGCTGCTCCAGGGCAGGAAGGTCCGCTCAGGGGCGGGCGATGCAGTGCAAGCACAGGCCATAGCGGCCAGTGTTGTTGAGGCGATGGAACCGGAACAGATTTACTTGATTGGTCCAGGTTCGACGACTTGGGTCGTCAAGCAGGCTCTCAAGGGACAGGCATCGATGTTGAGTGTTGATGCGTACGTCGGCGGGCAGCTGGTGCTGAACGACGCAACGGCTTCGGCGTTGCTGGAACTTACCGCCGGCAGATTGGCGCGCATACTGGTAACTTGCATTGGCGGGCAAGGGCATATATTTGGGCGTGGTAACCAGCAATTTAGCGCGGAACTGATTCGCAGAGTTGGACGCAAGAGTGTGTCGGTGCTGGCTACTCCGTCAAAACTGATATCGCTGGCTGGGCGCCCGTTTATTGCTGATATGGGCGACCGGGCTTCCGCCGCGGAAATGACCGGATATGTTGAAGTAGTGAACGGCTATCGGAGCAAAGCTCTATACCGTTGCGAAGCTTTCTAGGTGTTCGGTAAACAACAGATAAAAGGAGACAGGTATGAAAAGTGTGATGAATTTTCTAGGTCGAGGCACTATGTGCATAGCCTTGATGGCGGCAAGTGCGGTTCCCGCATTGGCACAGCAGCGTGGCGGAATGCTCAACATGATTGTCAATCCCGAGCCTCCCACGCTGATGCTTGGACTCAATCAGTTGAGCGGTGTGCAGATGATCGGCGGGAAGATCTATCAGGGCCTGCTGACTTATGACAGCAACCTGAATCCCCAGCCTGGCTTAGCCAAATCGTGGGTGATTTCCCAGGACGGTCTTACATACACCTTCAAGCTTCAGGACGGCGTCAAGTGGCACGACGGCAAGCCTTTCACCTCTGCAGACGTGGTTTTCACGACGTCCAAGTTTTTGCCCGAAGTGCATTCTCGTGCGCGCAGCAATTTCAGCCATGTGGCGTCGGTCGCCGCGCCCGACGCCTCTACCGTCGTCTTCAAGTTGAAGGAACCTTTTGCGCCGTTCCTGGGTTCCTTCGAAGTGTCCAGCGCCCCAATGATCCCGCAGCATGTATATGAGGGTACCGACTTCAAGACCAATCCAGCCAACCAGACGCCCATTGGAACCGGGCCGTTCAAGCTGAAGGAGTGGAAGAAAGGGTCTTATATCCACCTGACTCGCAACGATAGCTACTGGAAGCCGGGGTTGCCCTATCTTGATGGCATCTATTTTCAGGTGATCCCCGATTCAGCTTCGCGGGCCGTGGCGCTGGAAAGCGGGAAGGTGGACGTTTCCAGCTTCAGCGATATTGAGCTGTTTGACGTCAATCGCTTTAAATCCCTGCCCGATTTCGAAGTCACGAACAAAGGCTATGAGTTTCTCTCCCCGCTGGCATGGATTGAGTTCAACAACCGCACCAAGCCCATGGACGACAAACGCTTTCGGCAGGCGGTGATGTATGCGGTGGATCGCGCGTTCATTCGCGACAAGATTTGGTTCGGCTATGCCAGGGTTGCTACAGGTCCGGTGTCAAGCGCCACCCGTTTTTATAGCGCGGATGTGAAGCCCTACCCACTGGACCTTAAGAAGGCAGAGGCGTTGCTGGATGAGATGGGGTTGGTAAAAGGTAAGGATGGGGTACGTGCCACGATCAAGCTTATGGGCCTTCCTTACGGCGAGACCTGGAACCGCCTTAGCGAGTACCTGCGGCAGTCTTTAGGCAAGGTGGGATTGCGCGTGGTGATCGAATCAACCGATGCCGCGGGCTGGACCCAGCGATTGGCGAACTGGGATTTCGAAATGCTGGTGAGCTACTTGACCCAGTATGGCGACCCTGCCCTCGGCGTGTCTCGCACCTATGTGTCGTCCAACATCAAAAAAGGTATTCCCTACACGAATACATCAGGCTATAGCAACGAGCGTGTCGACGAGCTGTTCGCTAAGGCCGCGTCGGCTGTGAAGGACGAAGACCGCATGCGTTACTACGCTGATGTGCAGAAGATTCTGGTGGAAGACGTGCCGCTGGGTTGGCTGATCGAGATCAAGTTTCCCACGATTTACAACAAGCGCGTACGCAACCTCGTGACCACGGCTATTGGCGTGAACGAGAGCTTCGATTCAGTCTACCTCTCCAAGTGAACGATATTCATTTCATCCTTTGCAAGTCTCACGGAGCGCATCATTAAAGTTTTTTACAGCGATCGCCACGCGTTGCACCAGCCTCAGGCCTTCCTGAAAGCGGGTCAGCTAGCCCCCAATCCTGAGACTGCGGCTCGTGCCGATGCGATCGTTAGTGCGCTTGGCGATGCAGGGTTCGAGCTGGTTTCTCCGGCCTACC
>JAAFGW010000090.1 GCA_010365175.1 Sulfuriferula multivorans
GTCCCTCGTGGTCGAGGGACAGAATATCAACAATCTCGTTCATGCCCAGGCCGCCAGAAATTCTTTCCAGTGTGGCGCGTCATGGTCGGTTACCGTGCTGCGTGCCAGTTCAATTTCGGCTGCGTAGGCGGATTCGCTTAAGGTGCCGCGCATTTTCTGGAAACGCAGATAGACCAGCCAGGTGTTCATGACATCGGTTTCGCAATAATTGCGGATGCCCTCGATTTCACCGTTCTGATAGGCGTCCAGCACTTTTGAGCCGTCCATCCCCAATTTGCCGGGAAAACCACACAGCTTGGCCATCTGGTCGAGCGGGGCATTGGCACGTGCCTGGAACATTGCCAGCACGTCCATCAGATCCAGATGCCGGGTGTGGTAGCGCGACAGGTAATTATTCCACTTGAATTCCTTGTCGTCGTCGCCCCAGTCCCAGTAGCGCGCAGCCGCCACGCCGTGAATCAGGCTGCGGTAGTGCAGCACCGGCAGGTCGAAGCCACCACCATTCCAGGAAACCAGTTGCGGGGAATAGCGTTCGATGCCGTCGTAGAAGCGCTGTATCAGCTCGGCTTCGCCGCTGTCGGGTTCGCCGAGCGACCATACCTTGAGTTGGTCGCTGCTACGCAGAACACAGGAAATGGCAACGATACGATGCAGGTGATGGGGCATGAAGTCGCTGCCGGTCTTTTGGCGACGGGCGAGCAAGGTCATTTCGGCGAGTTCAGCCTGCGGGAGCGATGATTCGTCTATGCCGTTGACAGCGGCGAACCCGGCCAGGTCGGGAATGGTTTCAATGTCGAAAACCAGGGTAGGGCGCATGGAGCAAGCGTTTCAGGAAAACCGCCATTTTACGCTGCCTGCCGATTTTCCTTAAATCAAATAAGCCGGGAGTTTTAAGGGCATCTCTAAAAATTCAGAGTTCGCCCAAATGCAAGGCGCGGGAAAAATTTCGCAGCGCCGCATATGTTTGATATGTAAGCAAGCCCGCAAGGGATACCGTCCCCGGTCGGACCGGGGACATAAAATTTTTCCCGTAACGCAGCAGTTGGGATTTATGCCCTTTTCGGGTATGAAATCTGGATTTTTAGAGGTGTCCTTAATGCAGGGCTGCGTCGAGGGCTGAGGCCGCAATCAGGGCATCTAGATAGGCCACGGAGATTTGATGCAGCGGCACGCCCAATTGTTGTGCATACGTCGCCAGAGTTTCACTGTCATTGTTTTCGCAGGCATGTGTCAGTTGCAGCATCGTGCCTTCGGGCGTGCGGTGCGCACTCAGCGCGCGCGCAGTGGTGGCAGACAGCCTCAGTTTGCGGATCAGGGTTTCTACGGAAATAGACAGCGCATGCGTAGCGGTAGAGAGCAGACCAATTTCAAAAGCAGCGGCAGCGTTCTCGGCAGGTGCCCCCAGACGGGTGATTTTCCCCATGAACAGTGCCCGTGTGAGTGCCGTTACTGCGTAATGGCGGGTTGCTTCAGTAGGATGGGTTCCAGTGAGTGCCAGCAGTATAGCCACGCGACCGGCGCGTTGTGGGCCCAGCATGACAAGGGCATGCATGGCTGACTCGGCAGGGCGACTCAATCCCCCAACTTGGGAGTTGGCGATAGCAAGCAGGCGTGGGGTCATGTCCGGGTTCAAGCGGAAAAATTGAATGAGCGTGTTGATTGACTGCCCCAATGCGATGGCCAGCAACTCCAGTTGTATGAACTGCTCGTGGGTATTGTCGGAAGGCTGGGTTTCACCAGAAAAAAAACTGCCCTTGAACCAGGCATTACCAGGCCAGCTCGACTGGTTCTGTGCGTGTCGGACCCCCTCTACAATCAGGTGCGCAGAAACCATGGGCGGTGTGTCGTCGACGTCGCAGGCGAGGAATCGCCAGACAGAAATACTGTCCTTGATGATGCTGTTGTTGTGGGTGTAAGTAGGGCAAAAATTGAGCCCTTCATCCTGAAGAACAAGTGCGCGCGCCAGTTGCTGCTCGTTGTTAATGTTGACTAACCAGATCAGTTGACGGTGGTTAAGTTGTTGCGGGACATCACTGAAAAGAATGCCGTCACTGATACGAACAAGTAACGGCAGCTTTCCGGTCAGACCATCCTGGGTCAGCGAGTAAAGGCCCGTCAACAACATGTCCTCTTCCATTTGGCGCAGCTCTGGCGGGGCATCTGCAACGGGGGTTCGACCACGCAATACCAGCTGATGCGCAACCAGGTTGGAAGCGGCGTCGAACAACGGATCGAAAGTCAGGAAGCGTGCGCGCAATGCCTCCTCCCGAACCGGGTCGTGATTGTCGATGCCCAGCATATGGGTCACTACAACGGGCTGGTCGGAATCGACTGTATTTATACCGCCACCGATGATGCGAGATGGAAGGGGATCGTCAGAGGTCATGTTGATTACAACTCTATTGGTACGTTCATTCTAGCGCCGCGAACTCTTTTTGGGATGGATCGGTCATCATGTAGCAAGTTTTTATGGATTTTTACGGATTGGGAGACAGGATGAAGCATTCAATGTTGACGAGAGCAGCGGTCGCTGGGTTGGTGCTGGCAGTGAGCCAGGCGTGGGCGACGTCGGATAATGAGACCGTCAGCACTGTATCTGACCAACATAGTGTGGCTGTCACCATTTACAACGATAACCTGGCGCTGATCAAGGATGCACGGCGAGTCAGTCTGGTTACTGGCGCCAATCAATTGGCATGGCGCGAGGTGTCTGCGCAGATGCGACCCGAGACGGCACAGTTGCGTAACCTGACGAACCCAGGAGGATTCCGGCTACAAGAGCAGAATTTTGACTTTGATTTGCTGACGCCGGAAAAACTGCTTGAAAAATATATCGGACGTGAAGTCAGCGTCATACGTAGCCATCCCACTACCGGCGTCGAAACGCGCGAGACTGCCATTGTGCTCTCGACCAACAACGGGGTGGTCCTCAAGTTTGCCGATCGAATCGAGACCGGTGTACCGGGCCGACTGGCGTTTTCCGGTGTGCCCGATACCCTGCGCGACAAACCTACGCTGGTGATTTTGCTGGTCAATGAAAAAGCAGGCCCTCAAAATCTGGAGTTGTCCTATCTGACGAGCGGACTGTCCTGGCGTGCTGATTATGTGGCCGAACTGAATGCCATTGATAATCGCCTGGATTTGAATGGCTGGGTGACGTTGACCAACCAGAGTGGTGCGGCCTATCCGAATGCCAAGTTGCAGTTGGTGGCGGGTGACCTCAATCGGGTGCGCGATGCACAGCCGCTGCCGCGTTCAGTGATGACGATGGCAGCCAAATCAGATGCGGCTGAAATGCAGCAGGAGTCGCTGTTCGAATACCACCTCTACACGTTGCAACGCCCTACCACGCTGAAGGAGAATCAGACCAAGCAGGTTGCCCTGATGTCGGCGGCCCAGGTGCCAGTGAAAAAGGAATATCTGCTGACCGGCGCGAACTATTACTACACCGGACAGCACGGCGATCTGGGCCAGAAAATGAAAGTCGGGGTGTTCGTCGAGTTCAGCAACAAGGGAGAGGGGCTAGGCATCCCATTGCCTAAAGGCATCATTCGTATATACAAGAAAGACAGTCAGGGCAATGCGCAGTTTGTCGGCGAGGACCGTATCGACCATACGCCGAAGAACGAAACCGTACGCCTCAAGCTGGGTGATGCGTTTGATGTGACTGCTGACAGGAAACAGACGGACTTTCAGAAACTGGCGGGAACCACTCGCACCAATTATGTGTTTGAGTCGGCGTATGAAATCGTTCTGAAAAATGCCAAGTCGGAAGCCGTGACAGTCACGGTGCGTGAGCCCATGCCGGGCGACTGGAGCATGGTGAGTGAGTCACAAGTGCACACCAAGGCAGCGTCAGGCACCGCTGAATGGCAGGTGAAAGTGCCTGCTGAGGGCACGGCAACGCTCACCTACCGCGTGCGCGTCAGGTACTGAGCCCGCGTCGCCGGCGGATATCTGTGATCAGACCCAGGGTGGATCCGTCGTGCTCGCCAATCGCCCGCACTGAACTCAACGCCGCGCGAATGGGCGGAGCCAGCTGCTTGCCAAGCTCAACTCCCCATTGGTCGAAACTGTTGATCCGCCAGACTACGCCCTGAACAAATACCTTGTGTTCGTACAGGGCGAGTAGCATGCCCAGCGTGTGTGGATCGAGCTTTTGGTAAAGCAGCGTATTGCTGGGGCGATTGCCTGGGAAAACCTTGTGTGGGGCCAATGCCTTGGCTTCTTTTCGGCTCATACCTTGGGCAATCAGTTCGGCTTCGATCACGGCGCGAGATTTACCCTTTAACAACGCCTCGGTCTGTGCCAGACAATTGGCCAGCAACCATTCGTGCTGATCCGCCAGCGGCGTGTGGTTGACAGCCGCCATCAGAAAGTCGGTCGGAATCAGCCGTGTGCCCTGATGGATCAATTCAAAGAAAGCGTGCTGACCGTTGGTGCCGGGCGCGCCCCAGACAATGGGGCCGGTGTTGTAGTTAACCAGACGATTGTCGCGGCTGGCATTCTTGCCGTTCGATTCCATGTCGAGTTGCTGCAGGAACGGCACCAGCAAACGCAAGCGTTGATCGTAGGGGAATATCCCGTAAGTATCGGTCTCCCAAAAATTAGCGTACCAGATGCCCAGCATGCCGAGGATGACGGGCATGTTGGCTTCCAGCGGCGCTTCCTTGAAATGAACATCCATCGCATGTGCGCCCGCCAGCAAGGCCTGGAAATTGCCCCAGCCGATTTGCAGCGCGATCGACAGGCCAATCGCCGACCACAATGAGTATCGACCCCCGACCCAGTCCCAGAATATGAACATGTTCTCGGGGTCAATGCCGAAGGATTCGACGGCTTCGGCATTGGTTGAAAGTGCCACGAAATGTCGAGCTACTGCAGCTGGTGCGCGCAATGCCGCCAGCAGCCAGGCTTTGGCCGAATTGGCGTTGGCCAGCGTTTCCAGCGTGGTGAAGGTTTTCGAGGCGACGATAAACAAGGTCGTTTCGGGATCGAGGTGCGCCAGCGTGCTGGCCAGATGGGCTGGGTCAAGGTTGGAAACAAAATGCACGCGCACGTTTTCCACTGCGTAATGGTCAAGTGCTGCGCAGACCATTGCCGGTCCCAGATCCGAGCCACCTATACCAATGTTGACTACATTGCGAATGGGCTTGCCAGTATGGCCGAGCCAGCTGCCATTGTGGATGGACTCGACAAAGCCCTGCATGCGCTTGAGTACAGAAGCGACTTCGCGTTCGATGTCGACGCCCTCCACAATCAGTGGCGGGCGCACAGGTGCACGCAAGGCCGTGTGTAACACGGCGCGCTGCTCGGTGAAGTTGATGCGTTCGCCGCTAAACATGGCATTGCGTTGTGACTCCAGCTCGGATTCACGCGCCAGCTGCATCAGCTGATTCATCGTATCGGCTGTGACCCGATTTTTGGAATAGTCGAGCAACAGATTGCCGCATCGCAGCGAGAGATGTTCAAAACGATGCGCATTCTCGCGGAACGCGGTGCGCATGTCATACGTACGCATGGCCTTGAAGTGTTGTTCCAGTGTCTTCCAGGCAGGCAGTTCTTTGAGAGGAGTCATGGACGGGCGGGTATCTGGGTTAGTCATACGAAGGTATCATAAGCGGGATGCGCACACGCAAACCTGCATTTTTGCAGCGTTTACTTGATGAAAATGGATGAGACAGTATGACGACCGTTACACAAAATACCCTTGTATACATCACCTATTCTATTCTTGACGAGCGCGGTATGGTCGTCGAGCAGTACGATATTCCCGTTGGCTATGTGCAGGGTGCCAACAGCGGCATTTTGCCAGCAATCGAATCGGCTGTTGCGGGCCGCAAGGTGGGTGAGCGGCTCGAAATCAAACTGACGCCTGAAGAGGGCTATGGCCTGCGCGACGAGAGCCTGGTGTTCACGGACGATATTGATAATGTGCCGCCTCAATTCCAGCGTCTCGGCGCGGAGGTCATGTTCGAGAATGCGTCGGGAGAAACCAAGGTCTTTTACGTCACGGCAATCGAAGACGGCAAACTCACATTGGATGGAAATCCCTCACTGGCCGGGCAGAGCGTGACTTGCCTGGTCAATATTATGGACATGCGCGAGGCCACGCCCGAGGAAATCCGTAATGGACGCCCGCTCGACGTGCAAACCGGAACAGTCCACTAGCCTGCGGGTAGTTCGGATCATAAAAAAGCCGGGATTGCTCCCGGCTTTTTTTCGACGCTAAAAACCAACTACCGACTTACTTGGCAGGGCAAGCCTTGTCACCTGGAATTTTTCCGGGAAGACGCAGGAAAGCTTCAAAGGGACCCATCACGGTCATGGCCTCCACTTTGGGGCCGCTGAACTTGAGGCGTCCAAACATCATGGCCTTCATGGGGCCATATTCGCCAGCACCCATTTCGTCCCAACGCGCGGTGGTGGCATGCATTGTGTAGTCAACCGCATAGTCCATCTGGGCATTTTGGACTGCGCCGCCATAAACACATTGGGCCTTGCCGTCCTTGGGCACAATTTTCATCTCGGTCTGACTCGTTTCACCGCATTCGGTGCGATACAAATGGATGATTTTGTAGTTACGACCTGCATCGTTCTTGATCCATTTGTCAGCCAGGCCTGTGGTCAACTCGGCGTCCTTGTTCCAGGCATCACACGCTTGTGCGGTCCATTCGGCTGACATCATTGCAGGTGCGGCATTTGCTGTGGTTGCTAAAAAAGCCAAGGTGGCCAGTGCGATTGAAGTGCGTTTCATGTGTGTTCCTCCTTTATGAATGATCGGATTAATGCTTGGTTTTATTATTTACATGGAAAGTGTCATCCGTGCGCAACGTATATTTTGGATAACAGCTTGTCAATGTAGCCCTTCTTTTGTTACAAGAACCTATAACTAAGTTCCAAACTAAAGTACCAACAGGCTGGCTAATGTTCCTATCGGTTCAGCCTTGAAACGAAAATGGAGCTGAGATTAAACCGCTGACGCCTCATCCCCGGCCGAGTGTATTCGATTTGCTTCGACCAAGCATCATACCAATATTTTTGGTAGGACTGTACTACGGTTGTTGCGCTTTTTTAAGGTGAGATCGTCAGGCTTTTCTCGACTAACTGAATTCGTTTGGCTAGCCGGACTTGTTCAGCCATATTGCCCTGAGCCTCGGCCTGCTTTTGCTGCAGCTTCAAGTAGGTCAATAAGGGTTGCCGCCATCCTTGGGCCGAAGCCGTTTCGGTTGCAAGGGTCAGCGTGGTCACATCGGATTCCTGCCGCATTATTAGCAGGCTGGCCTCGAGTAGGCGCGCCAGCGGGTCATTGACCTGGCTTAGCAAGACCTGTTTTTTCCCTGTCGGCGCGCGAACCAGGTCGCGGTGATGGCTGGGTAAGAGGGACGCGTCGGTAACGTCCCAGCGCAAGGTGATGAATTGATAATAAGCGTGATTAGCGGCGTTTGGTTCGATGCTGGCCAGGTCGGCATATTCGGTACAAGCATCGTCGATCAGCATGGCACGCCGAGTGGCGCAACGGACCAACCATAAGCGGGCGGTATCGGCTACGCGGCCGGCCCCACCGGTGGCGGAAACCGCTTGCTGGAAATAACGCTCAGACAGCGTGTTTTCACCCAGCAGGGCATGCTTCTTGTAACGGTCAATGAGGTCTGCCGAATCAACTTTCCAGTCGGGTGGTGGAGGTCCGCCGCTGCCGCAGGCAGCGAGCAGAATCAGGCTGATGATTGCAGTCAGTGTCTTCATGGCAGCTTCACCTCCGGATCACTTGAAAATGGCCATATTTTGTTGATCTTGTTGACCAATGCGTTGGCCTTGCGTACCGCATCGTCGATTTCTGCACGGAGTTTGGCGAGATCCTGTGTGCCTTCTTTGACGTCGGCAGAAATGGCAACTGCATTGGTCATCAGGGCGTCTGCTTTTTTCAGGCTGGATTGCGCATCCGCCAGGATGAGTTTCAACTGGGCCAAGGCCTCGCGTGTATGCGGGGCCACACCATCCGGAGCGAACAGCCAGGTATCTGCTTTGGCAGCCATGCTGTCCATCTTCAGGGCCAAGCTGTCGAGTTTGGTAATGAGCGCACGGGTTTTTTCAAGTGAGTCGGTCACGCCACGGGCTTTTTCCGGACTGCCCAGAATGGCTTCAAGCATGCCGTATTCACCCGTCATGCGACCTGTCATGGTTTGCAGATTGGCCAGCGTGCCATTGACTTCGCCATCCTTGCGAGTGAGGTGTTCAACGTTGGCAAGTATCGCCTTGACCCGCTCGACCAAGATCGGAATTTCCTTGGTGACGTCGGAGGTGAGCAACAACATAGTGGAGTTTTCAGGCAGCGCTGGGGCATCAAGATTGGGGGAATCGATGCGGATTTTTGCGCCGCCGACAATGGGTTTATCCAGCGTGAATGTGCTGTTTTCCTTCAGCCATTTCGCGTTGCGTGCCAGCAATTCGGCGTGAATGACGATGCCGCCGTTATCGTTGAGGCCCAGCGTGGATACGCGGCCGATTTCAATTCCGGAAAATACCAGCGGTACGCCTGGAGCGACACCGTCGGCTGTGGAAGCCGCAAGCTGAAGGCGATAAGTATCCTCGAAAAATCCACGTGCATGCAGTATGTACAGCACGAAAATGGCACCGAACAACAACGTTGTAGCAGCGAACAAGCCAACTTTGAAGTGCAGTGTTTTCATTCTGGGTCGAGCGCCTGACTGTATAAAATCTGATTCCAACTGAAGTCGTAAATATCCCAGGTGCCGGTTGAGCTCGTCTGTTCAGCCAGCTGCCGGATGAAATCAGGATAGGACACATCGTAAAGCATGGCGCCGGGGCGGTCGATAACGAGCCGGCTTCGGCCCAGTATGAGCGCTCGGGCCAATTGTGTTACAAAACGTTGCGCCGGGGTCATGTCGGGATCACGTAATGGTGCAATGCCGGCGTAGCCAAGTTGTTCCAGCATCGCCTGTGCTTGTTTCACCGATTCACCTGCGGTGAAGTGGCGTTGATACAGCGGTATCAGTGCAATGTTGTCGAGAGCCGTTAAGTTTGCACGTAGCGGAAGCTCGAGTGCAACACGGGCCACGTCATCGGGCAAAGCGGCCACTGCAGCCGCCAACGCAGCGCGATCGGAAAACGCCGTCAGATGTATTTGAGCGCTAATGACACCACCTCAATCGCAACAATGGCAAAGAATACCCGCATCATCCCGCGTAATACTGAGACCGGAACCATGAAAAGCTTTTTTGGCGTTTCAAGTCCGGCTGTGATCGGGATCAAGGTGACTGCCAGACCGAACAGGGCACATTTAGCGATGAGTCCGAACAGGATGTTCAAATTGAAAATTTTTGCAATGATTTGGGTGAAGGCCTCAAATCCTGCCATGCTAAGACCATAAATAGACAGGTAGGACAGTAGCAAAGCCAGTAGACCGGCCAGCCCTGCCAGCGTGACGACTGAAACCACGCCACCGATCAGGCGTGGCAGGAATTCGAATTGCATCGGAGGAACCTTGCAATGCTCTAATGCGTCCAATTCGTTGTTGACCCGCATCAGGGCGACTTCAGTGTTGATGGCGCTACCGGATCGTAATGCGATAAACAATGCGGTCAGGAAGGGCAGCAGTTCAAGTACCAGCACGCGGATCGTCATTTCACTGGCGAATCCTGTCAGACCAAAATCACGTGCTGTAGTCAATATGATGGTGATGATGAGCCATGAAATGACCAGTACGTAACCCAGAAAAACGGGCAGAATTTGAACTGCGGTGAAGTACACCTGCTTGACCACAACATCGAAGGTAGCGCGATTCCAGGTGGAGCGGTCCAGCAACAGTAGAAGCGACTGGGTCAGAAAGGCAAAGATGTCGTAGCCGACGATAAACCAGCCAGTGACTTTGGCGCCGAGTGATTCGATGGATGCAACAAGAAAATTCATCGCGGCATATTAACGCTATAAAAGGACCTTGCGCCATTGCGGGTGCAGGCCATAAAGTCTTGCAATCAGTTGGAGAAGATAGACAATGAGAAAATACTTGCTTCCAGTCAGCGCATTTCTACTCTGCGTGTCCGCCGCATCGGCCTGGGCTTCGCCCGGCACGGTATTACGTAACGATCGACTTTTCAGCCAGCCTTCTTCAGGTTCCAAGGTCGAGGCTAACGTATCCAAAGGCACTAACGTCAACATCATCAGCAAACAGGGGGGCTGGTTACGCGTGACGGCAGGCCGCACCACCGGATGGATCCGGTTATTGTCGGTTCGCGCGGGTGCAGGCGGGTCCGGTGGTTCCGGCGTGGGGGA
>JAAFGW010000091.1 GCA_010365175.1 Sulfuriferula multivorans
ACCCAGCTGCTTGATGCCGAGCGACACGCGGTTTTTCTCGGTGTCGTAGCGCAGGATTTTGGCTTCGAGTTCCTGACCCACCTGCACCACTTCGGACGGATGCTTGACGCGACGCCAAGCCATGTCGGTGATGTGCAGCAGACCGTCGATCCCACCCAGATCCACGAACGCGCCGTAGTCGGTGATGTTCTTGACCACGCCCTTGACGATGGAGCCTTCTTTCAGGTTCTCCATCATCGCTTCGCGATCGGCACCCATGGTCTCTTCCAGCACAGCACGACGTGACACCACGACGTTGTTGCGCTTGCGGTCAAGCTTGATGACCTTGAATTCCATTTCCTTGTATTCGAAGGGGGTGGTGTCCTTGACCGGACGCATGTCAACCAACGAACCCGGCAGGAAGGCACGCAGGCCGCCAACCAATACTGTCAAACCACCTTTGACCTTGCCCTGAACCATACCGGTCACGATCCGGCCTTCGTTCATTGCTGCTTCCAGATCCAGCCATGCTGCCAACTTCTTGGCGCGCTCGCGTGACAGCTTAGTCGCGCCAAAGCCGTCTTCGATCGATTCGATGGCGACCGAAACAAAATCACCGATCGTGGCTTCTATTTCGCCCAGATCGTTCTTGAATTCTTCAATCGGAATCAGGCTCTCGGATTTGAGGCCTGCATTCACTGTCACAAAGTTGCCGTCAATGCCGACGATTTCAGCGGTGATTACTTCACCCTGACGCATTTCCTGGTGTTCGAGGGATTCCTCAAATAACGCAGCAAAACTTTCCATGGATTCAGGGGCAGAAGTAGCGGTTGCAGTAGACATTTAAAACCTTCAGTCCGTCGGTGAGGACGGGGTTAGTTGCACATCGCCAGTCTGCAGGGCACAGACTGACACGGGGTAAAACTTGTGTGTTAGCGACAACAAAAAATGTCGGGTCTTACATCAAGCGGGCAGTGCATAGTGCATAGTGCGCCAGCACCGCCTGCACTGCTGACTCGACATCCATTTGGGTCGTGTCGAGCAACAGCGCATCTGGCGCGGGTTTCAGCGGTGCTACCGCGCGCGCAGTATCACGCGCATCCCGAGCCTGCATATCAGCTACAAGGGCCGGTAGGCTAGCAGAGTTTCCCTTGTCGATCAACTGCTTATACCTCCGCTCAGCACGGGCCTCGGCGCTCGCAGTGAGGAAAACCTTGGTCGCCGCGTCAGCGAACACCACAGTACCCATATCGCGGCCATCTGCCACCAATCCCGGCGCCTGCCGATAGGCGCGTTGGCGGTCGAGCAAAGCCGCCCGTACCGTGGGCAACGCCGCCACTTTCGACGCGCCCTCGCCCACTGCTTCGGCGCGGATTGAGTCGGTAACCGCTTCATCCGCCAACCACACGGCGCCGTCATGAAAGGTCGCGGGCAATTCGGCCGCCAGTTCGGCCACCCGCACTTCGTCGTCTAGCGCCACGCCCTGCTTCATGGCCGACAACGCGGTCAATCGGTATAGCGCGCCGCTGTCGAGAAAATGAAAGCCCAGCGCAGCCGCGACCCGCTCAGCCACAGTGCCTTTGCCTGATGCCGATGGACCATCGAGCGTGATGACAGGGATGGGAGTCGTTGATAGCGTCATTGAACAATTCCTGCAAAACGCTGGAAATAATCCGGAAAGGTTTTCGCCACGCATCCCGGTTCATTAATGCGCACCGGTACCCCGCCGAGCGTCACCAGCGACAGACACATCGCCATACGGTGGTCATCGTAAGTATCGATCACGGCGTTGGGGGTGAGTTGTGGCGGTGGCGTAATGCGGATGAAGTCCGCGCCTTCTTCCACTATCGCGCCGACTTTGCGCAGTTCTGTTGCCATCGCCGCGATGCGGTCGGTTTCCTTAACGCGCCAGCTGGCGATATTTCTGAGCGTGGTTACGCCATCGGCAAACAGTGCCGCCACCGCCAGTGTCATTGCCGCATCAGGAATATGATTACAATCCAGGTCGATGGCTTTAAGCCGCCCCGACTTGGGCGCGCGCGCCTCGATCCAGTTCGGCCCCATCTCGATCTGCGCGCCCATCAATTCCAGCGCGTCGGCAAAGCGAACGTCGCCTTGCACGCTGTCGAGGCCCACGCCTACCACCCGCACCGGGCCACCACCGATGGCCCCTGCTGCCAGAAAATAGGATGCCGACGAAGCGTCACCTTCGACATAAATATCGCCCGGACTGCGATAACACGCGTCGGCCGATACTGTGAATTTTTGCCAACCGTCTTGTTCTACCTCAACGCCAAAACGACGCAACATCGCCAGCGTAATGCCGATGTAGGGCTTGGAAATCAGTTCGCCGACCACTTCGACCGTGGTGGTGCTTTGGCGCAGTGGAAGTGCCATCAATAGCCCTGTCAGAAACTGGCTCGACACATTGCCGCGTACTTGTGCACAATCGCCACTCTGCATGGGCCGGTGAAGCTGCAACGGCGGGAACCCCGACTTGCCCAGATAATCGATCTGCGCACCAAGTTGCCTGAGCGCTTCGACCAGATCACCGATAGGCCGCTCGTGCATGCGCCCCACGCCTTTCAGCATGTATTCACCGCCGGCCAGCGCCAGCGCAGCAGTGAGTGGGCGAAACGCCGTTCCGGCGTTCCCCAAAAACAAGTCGGCCTGCTTGGTCGGGAATACGCCATCAACGCCACTGATCCGCCAGTGATTGCCGCCACAGTCTTCCACCCCGACACCCAAAGCACGCAGGGCCGCCAGCATGTGCTGTGTGTCGTCGGAGTCGAGCAGATCGTGGACGTCGGTGATGCCCTCTGCCAGCGCTGCCAGCAACAGCACACGATTGGAAATGCTTTTGGAACCCGGCAATCGCACCGTGCCACTGGCCTGACTGCAACCGGGTAAATCGAGAAAATCCATTAAACGTCCTGTGTCTTCATCCAGTTTTCACGGGCAGCACGGGCACGCGAAAACATTTCCAGTAATGCGTCGGCGTCATCCACCGCCACCGACTGACGCAACGCTTGCAACGCCGTCAGGTAGGCGTCCAATTCGATCAACAGCGCCTCCCGGTTTGCCACCGCGATGTCGCGCCACATCTCGGGGTTGCTGCCCGCAATGCGGGTGAAATCGCGGAAACCGCTGGCGGCAAAGCGGAAGAAGGCATCGCTATCCGCTCGGCATGCCAGTTCGTCCACCAGTGCAAACGCCGCAAGATGTGGCAAATGGCTTACCGCAGCAAAGATGCGGTCGTGCAAAACGGCATCCAGAATTTCCACCTGCGCGCCTGTTGCCCCCCACAAAGCCTGCACCATTGCCAGTGCAGAGGCATGGGTATCCGGTTCGGGGGTCAGTACCACTTTCTTGGCTTGAAACAGGTCGGCGCGCGCAGCCAGGGGACCGCTTTGCTCGGAACCGGCGATCGGGTGGCCGGGGACAAAATCGCCAAAACGTGCTTTCAAGCCCGCACGCGCTGCCGCGATGACATTGCGCTTGGTGCTGCCTGCATCGGTGATGACGGCGCCAGGCTTTAAATGGGGCAACAACTGCGTCAACACCGCTTCGGTATCACCCACGGGTATCGCCAGCAGGATACAGTCGGCCTGCCCGGCAGCAGCCCAGTCAGCGGCGCGATCAATCAGGCCGAGTGTCTGGGCTTGCGCAAGGCTGGATGCGTTGCGACCAATACCCAACACCTCACCCACCACACCCGCCTGTTTCAAGGCCAGAGCGAATGAACCTCCAATAAGACCCGTGCCGACGATGGCGAGTTTTTCGATAATCACAGGCAGGCTTTCAATGCTTCGAGGAAACGGGCATTCTGCCCGGCCAGGCCGACTGACACGCGCAGAAATTCCGGAAGGCCGTAATTGGCGACCGGGCGCACGATGACGCCGCGCTTGAGCAACTCGGTATTAATCCGTGCGGCATCGCCCACTTTGGCCAGCAGGAAATTACCTTTTGACTTCACCGTTTTAATTCCGACCTCGTCCAGCCCCGCCACCAGTTGGGCCATGCCTGCAGTATTCAGGGCATAACTGCGCTCAAGGAATTCAACATCGTCGAGCGCAGCCTCGGCTGCGGCGAGCGCGGGCGCGTTGACATTGAATGGATGACGTACACGATTCAGCAAATCGATGACATCGACGCTCCCGATCCCATAGCCGACTCGCAATCCGGCCAGTCCATACGCTTTTGAGAAGGTGCGACTGATTAAAAGATTGGGGAACCGGCCCAGCCAGGCCGCGGTGTCGCACCGCTCGGCTGGCGGCAGGTATTCACCATAGGCTTCGTCCAGCACCACCAGCACCTGAGGTGGCACGGCTTCGAGGAAGGCCTCGATTTCGGCCCACGGCAGGAAGGTGCCGGTCGGATTATTGGGGTTGGCGATCCACAGTACCTTTGTGTCGTCTCGAATCGCAGCGCGCATGGCGGCCAGGTCGTGACCGTACTCCTTCGCTGCCACGGCGATGCCCAACGCGCCCGCAGTTTGTGTGGCAATGGGATACACCGCAAAGGCGTGCTGCGCATAAATCGAGGACGTGCCTGCGGTGAGGAAAGCGCGTGCAGCCATGTCCAACACATCGTTTGAGCCATTGCCCAGCACAATCTGGTTCGCCGCCACCCCCAACTTTCCCGACAGCCTGGCCTTCAGCGCAAAGCCGGCGCCATCCGGGTACAAGGCCATGTCGTGCAGTGACTCTTGGGCCGCTGCCAGCGCCATGGGGCTGGGGCCGAGTGGATTTTCGTTCGACGCCAGCTTGACGATATCGCCCTCGTTCAAGCCCAGTTCGCGCGCCAATTCTGAAATAGGCTTACCGGGTTGATAAGGGGCAATGGCACGCACGTTGGCTGGGGCCAGACCAACACAAGCACAAGTCAAGTCGCAACCATTCATGCTGAAGCGGCGGGGTATGAACCGAGTACTTTGAGGAATGCGGCACGCGCTTCGACCTCGGCCAGCGCAGCGACCATTTTCGGGTCCTGGCGGTGCGCGTTGCAGACAACGAAAAACAGGTATTCCCAGTTGCTGGAACGCGCCGGGCGCGATTCGAACTTACTCATCGAAATGCCGGCATCAGCAAACGGCTGTAGCAGCTTGACCACCGAGCCCGGCTGATTCTGTGCGCCCATCACCAATGCGGTTTTATCGCATCCAGATGGAGCAGCGTCAGCCTGCCCCAGCACCAGAAAACGTGTGGTGTTGCTGACCTCATCTTCAACGCGCGCTTCCACTACAACGAGGCCATACAACTCGGCAGCAGCCTCAGAACCCAGCGTCGCGGCATCGGGCTCTTCCACAGCCAATCGCGCGCCTTCACTGTTGCTCACCACGCTGACACGTTCTGCGTTGGGAAGATGGCGACTGAGCCATTGCTGACATTGCGCGAGTGATTGCGCATGGCCATAGACACGAACAATCCCATCCAGGTTGCCCTGTTTGCGCATCAGGGTTTGGTGGATCGGCAGCATCACCTCACTGCAAATCTTGAGCGAACTGGACACAATCAGGTCGAGCGTGCGCCCTACCGATCCTTCAGTCGAATTCTCCACCGGCACCACAGCAAAATCGGCTCGGCCGGTTTCCACCGCGTGAAAACAGGTGTCAATGTCGATTTCAGCGATCGCTTCGGCCTCGTGCCCGAAATGCTTGTGTACGGCCTGCTGGCTAAAGGTACCCGCAGGGCCGAGATAGGCAACGCGGGTAATTTGTTCCAGTGCCCGACAGGCCGAAATAATTTCACGTATCAGGCGCTCAACCACGTCGCCCGACAAAGGGCCTGGATTGGTATCCCGCAGGCGGCGCACAATTTGTGCCTCGCGTTCCGGGCGATAGATTTTCTCGCCATTCTTGGTGCGGCCAACCTGCTGGGCAATGCCCGCACGTTCCGACACCAGTTTGAGGATGGCGTCATCAATGCCGTCAATGCGCGCGCGCAGCGCCTTCAGGTCTTCGTCCATCTTGAGTCAGGCCGCAGGCAGGTTGCGCACGGCAAGCACACCCGAAATCGCCGCAAGCTGTTGAATCACCGAAGAAGGCACAGCGCTGTCTACATCAACCAGCGTATACGCCATATCACCCTTGGACTTGTTGACCATATTATGAATATTGATCCCGGCAGCGGCCAGAGCAGATGAAATCTGACTCACCATGTTGGGCACGTTGGCATTGGCAATCGCGATGCGGCTATTGGATTCACGCGGCATGCTGACGTTGGGGAAATTAACCGCATTCTGGATGTTGCCGTTTTCCAGATAATCAGCCACCTGGTCGGCCACCATCACAGCACAATTTTCCTCGGCTTCCGAGGTGCTCGCCCCCAGGTGCGGCAATGCCACCACTTTGGGATGACGATTCAAACCATTGGCAGGAAAATCACAAATGTAGGCATGCAGCTTGTTGGCGTCGAGTGCCTCGACCACGGCAGTGTTATCAACCACCCCTTCACGCGCAAAATTCAGCAGCACGGCGCGTGGACGCATTACTTCTATCCGCTGGGCATTGATGAGATTGCGGGTCGAATCCAGCAGTGGTACATGCAACGTGACGAAATCGGCCTGGCGCAGCACATCTTCCACGCTCTCGGCACGCTTGACCTGCGACGGCAGCCGCCAAGCCGCATCCACCGTAATCGCCGGATCAAATCCCACCACGTTCATGCCCAGCTTGATCGCGGCTTCGGCAATGTAAGAACCAATCGCGCCGAGACCGATGACGCCCAAGGTGCGCCCCGGCAACTCCATGCCGGCGAACTGCTTCTTGCCGGCCTCGGTCGCCTTGTGCATTTCTTCGTCGCTGCCAGACAAGCCTTCAACAAACTTGGACGCGGGCACCAGATTGCGTGCACCCATCAGCATGCCGGCCACCACCAGTTCTTTCACTGCGTTGGCGTTGGCGCCCGGCGCGTTGAATACCGGCACTCCCCGTTCGGACAGCTTCTTGACCGGAATGTTATTGGTGCCTGCACCCGCGCGACCAATGGTGCGCACGGACGTGGGAATGTCCATCTCATGCATATTGGCCGAACGCACCAGAATGGCATCCGGATCGACCACATCGCCGCCGACCACATAGTGTTGCGGCAAGCGCGCCAATCCACGTGCGGAAATGGCGTTAAGCGTGAGGACCTTGCGCGCCTCAGCCATGACTTTTCTCGAACGCGCGCATCATGTCTACCAGCGCACGCACGCCTTCAATCGGCATGGCGTTGTAGATTGAAGCCCGCATGCCGCCGACCGAACGGTGACCTTTCAACTGCAGCAAGCTGCGCTCCTTGGCGAGCTTGAGAAAAGCCTCGTCGAGTGCAGCATCCTTCAGCGTGCTGCCTTTAATTACAAACGGCACGTTCATCAGCGAGCGGTTGTCTTTCGCCACCGGCGAAGTGTAGAAATCGGTCGTGTCGAGCGCGTCATACAGCAAGCCGGCCTTCTCACGATTGGTCTTTTCCATTGCGGCGAGGCCACCGCGCGCTTTCAGCCACTTGAATACCAACCCTGCCGTATACATGCCAAAGGTAGGTGGCGTGTTGTACATGGATTCGTTGTCGGCGTGAATTTTATAATCGAACATGGACGGCGTGCCTGCCATCGTCTGACCCATCAAGTCATCACGCACGATGACGATGGTGAGTCCGGCTGGGCCAATGTTCTTCTGCGCGCCGGCATAGATCAGGCCGAATTTCGACACGTCGATCGGGCGCGACAGGATAGTCGACGACATGTCGGCTACCAGTGGCACATCGCCCGGCTGTGTTCCCAGTTCGGGCGTCCAGAAGATTTCCACCCCGCCAATGGTTTCGTTCGGCGTGTAGTGAACGTAGGCCGCGTTGGGATCCAGCTTCCATTGGTCCTGTGCGGGTGCGTAGCTGAAATTCTTGTCTTCGCTGGTCGCCACCACGTTCACTGCACTGTAACGTTTCGCTTCCTTGATCGCCTTCTTCGACCATTCACCGGTGTTCAGGTAATCGGCGCCGGTTTTGCCGCGCAGCAGGTTCATCGGCACCATGGCGAATTGCGAAGAGGCGCCGCCCTGCAGGAACAACACCTTGTAATTGGCGGGTATGCCCATCAGTTCGCGCAGATCGGCTTCCGCCTCGGCCGCAATGCCCATGAACTCCTTGCCGCGATGACTCATCTCCATCACCGACATGCCGCTACCATGCCAGTCGACCATTTCGGCCTGCACCTGTTGCAATACGTCCTTGGGAAGCACGGCCGGGCCGGCGCTGAAGTTATAGATGGTCATGCGTTATTCCTCTGCCTCGTCTTCGTTGTCGGCTTCAGCCACTTTTTCCAGACTGATCAATTTCTCACCCTTATCCAGGTTAATCAGCGTGACGCCTTGAGTTGAACGACTCATGGCGCGTATTTCCTTGACGCGAGTCCGGATCAGCACGCCGCCGGTAGTGATCAGCATGATTTCGTCATCGGGTTTCACCAGCGTGGCGGCGACCACTTTGCCATTACGCTCGCTGGTCTGGATCGCGATCATGCCTTGCGTTGCACGCGCATGGCGCGTGTATTCGGTGATTGATGTGCGCTTGCCGAAGCCGTTTTCGGTTGCAGTCAGCACAAAATCGTTTTCGTCTTCTGCCACCAGGAGCGAAATCAGCTTCTTGTCCTTGGCCAGCTTCATGCCGATCACGCCGCGCGCAGCACGACCCATCGGGCGCACATCGTTTTCGTCGAAGCGTACTGCCTTGCCACCGTCGGAGAACAGCATCACGTCGTGACGGCCGTCGGTAATCGACGCGCCAATCAGGAAATCTTTCTCGTCCAGGCCCACTGCGATGATGCCGGCAGTACGTGGACGAGAGAAGTCCGACAAAGGTGTTTTCTTGACGATGCCATTCGATGTCGCCATGAACACGTAGTGCTCGTCGTCAAAAGCTTTCACCGGCAGCAAGGCGTTTATTTTTTCGCCTTCAGCCAACGGCAGCAGGTTGACAATGGGCTTGCCGCGTGCAGCACGACCCCCCGCCGGGACGTTGTAAACCTTGAGCCAGTACATGCGGCCGCGGTTAGAGAAGCAGAGGATGAAGTCGTGGGTATTGGCGACAAACATCTTCTCAATGAAGTCTTCGTCCTTGGTTCCTGCTGCCTGCTTGCCGCGGCCACCACGTTTCTGCGCGCGGTAATCGTCCATCGGCTGCGCCTTCATGTAACCCCCATGCGACAGGGTGACGACCACTTCTTCCGGCTTGATCAAGTCTTCCATCGACATGTCTTGCGCATTCTCGACGATGACCGAGCGGCGCTCATCACCGAACTGGTCGCGAATCAGGGTCAGCTCCTCGCGGATGATCTGGGTGATACGAGTCGGGTTGGCCAGAATATCGAGCAGGTCGGCGATCTTGTCCATGATCTCCTTGTACTCGCTGATGATCTTGTCGGATTCCAGGTTGGTCAGGCGTTGCAGTTGCATTTCCAGAATGCGCTGCGCCTGGATTTCGGACAGGTGATAGCCATTCTTGTGCAGACCGTATTCCGCGCCGATTCCAATGGGCCGCGAAAACTCGGGATCGATGCGTGCCAGCATTTCTTCAACCATCGCCGACTTCCAGGCCCGCTCCAGCAGGCGTGTTTTGGCGATGATCGGGGTTTCCGAGCTCTTGATCAGTTCGACGATCTCGTCAACGTTGGCCAGCGCGACCGCCAGACCTTCGAGGATATGGCCCCGTTCGCGTGCCTTCTTGAGGTCGAACACGGTGCGACGAGTAACCACTTCACGCCGGTGACGCAGGAAGGCGTCGAGCATTTCCCGCAGGTTGAGCAGGCGCGGCTGACCGTCGATCAACGCCACCATGTTCATGCCGAAGGTGTCCTGCATCTGCGTTTGCTTGTACAGATTATTCAGGATCACTTCGGCGTGTTCGCCACGCTTCAGCTCGATATAAACGCGCATGCCGGATTTGTCGGATTCATCACGCAAGTCGGCAATGCCTTCGATCTGCTTTTCGCGCACCAGCTCGCCGATCTTGATCAGAAGATTGGCTTTGTTCACCTGGTAAGGCAGTTCGTCGATGATGATGGCCTGCTTGCCGCCGCTCTTGTCGAGGTCTTCGATATGACACGTCGCACGCATCACCACACGGCCACGTCCGGTACGGTAGCCGTCGCGCACACCCGACAGGCCATAGATGATGCCCGCAGTCGGGAAGTCCGGCGCCTTGACAATCGCGATCAGCGACT
>JAAFGW010000092.1 GCA_010365175.1 Sulfuriferula multivorans
CTAACGAATAGCGTTTATCCACCGCCCCGCCCAAGCTGGATTTACCCACCACATTGATTGGCGGTGGATAAACCTTGTTGGACTGAACCTACCGGAGAGCGGAACCTATGGGGATTGTAAGGTTGAGCTATTGGAAGTCAAACCGGCTGTCATGAGACAAAGGCAGCCGGCAATGCTGAAATGGATATCCCCGCATGATTTCAACGTGCAGATCAGCACAGGAATATCGCCCGAAGCGATGCATAGAAACACTATTCGGCCTGTACGGACGAGCGTCATCCCGGTGGGTGCGAAAGCCATACCGCAGGATCAAACTGACGAAGAGAGCAGAATGCTTCATGGTGGCCCTTGAGGTGGTGGGCGCGGCAAGGGTGAAGGCGGAAGCGCCTCGACCACCACGAAGTGCCCTTCGCCACAGTGCGGACAGTTCAACCACTCGATGCTTGCCACCCGCCGCATGAACTCCGTCACCGACTCCACTAGCACAAGATCAGGTACAGGTGCCTCCAGCGCGGCACGCGCTGCGGCAAGGTTGGCCGCCTTGTGTGCCGGGCCAATCAGCCCGTAGTGGCGGATGCGCTTGAAGCCGTTGGGCAACACATGCTGCATGAAGCGCCCGATGAACTCGCTCGCCGCCAGCTGCACCACCTTCTTGCGGTTGCCGTTGGCGGAATCGCGCATGCGGAAACGGACGATGCCGCCCTCCATGCCGAGGATGCGTTCGTTGGAAATAGCCACCCGGTGCGTGTAGCGCCCCAGATACTCCAACACCTGCGCCGGGCCGCCCAATGGTTGCTTGGCGTAGACCACCCAGTCGTGGCGGCGCAATTTCGCAAACAGATCGCGCCATGCCGTGTCACTCTTCGCGCAATCGTGGCGCAAGCTGCCAGCCTTGCGCGCCGCATTGAGCGCGTCGAGAAACTTGCCGCGATACACGCCGGAGAGTGCTCGCACCGGAAACAGGAAGCCGCGTTTCGAGTTCACCCAATTGCCGCCAGCCGCCAACGCCCCGCCCGCCACCAAGGCATGCACGTGGATATGCCGACCGAGGTCCTGCTTCCAGGTATGCAGCACCAGCGTAAAGCTGGGCGTGCCGCCCAGCCAGCGCGGGTTGGCGGCGAACTCGTTAAGCGTGGCGGAGACGGCATTGAACAGCAGCGCGTAGAGCGCGCGCGAATCGCAGCCTGCCAGCCCGTTGATCGCGTGCGGCAAGGTGAACACCAGATGGAAATACGGCACCGGCAACAGCTCCCGCTGGCGTGCCGCGAGCCAGGCCTCTTTAGCACGCGTCTGGCACTGCGGGCAATGCCGGTTGCGGCAGGAGTGATACAGATAGCGCAGCATGCCGCAATGGTCGCAACACTCGACATGCCCGCCCAGCACAGCGGTACGGCAGGCGACAATAGACCGCCACGCCTTCTCCTGGACGGCGGATAGAACGTGCGACGCGAGATAGGGCCGGCCGTGAGTGCGCAGAATATCGGCCAAGCCCACAGCGTGGGCCACGACAGCTTAGCTGCGGACTGTGTCGAGCAACTCCAGCGGCGAGGTGGTGCCGGTCAGCTTGTGGTGCGCCAAGTGGAAGTAGCGCATGGTGGTCGACACGTGACCGTGGCCGAGCAGGCGCTGGATGGTATGGATGTCGACACCGGATTCCAGCAGGTGGGTGGCGAAGCAGTGGCGTAGGGTGTGGATGCCGCCCGCACGCCCAAGCCCGGCTTTGTCTCGCGCAGCACAATACATGCGCTGCGCAGTCTTGGCATCTATCGGCCCGATGCCGGATGGGTTGGGGAACAGCCAGGTACGCGGGCGACACAGGCGCCAGTAATCGCGCAAGGTTTCCAGCAAAGCGGGAGAAAGCATCGTGTAGCGATCACGGTCGCCCTTGCCCCCGCGCACCTTGAGGCACATCCGGTCCGGGGCGCTCTCGATGTCCGCCGGTTGCAGCGCACACACTTCAGATACGCGCAGCCCCGCAGCGTAAGTGACCATCAGCAGGGTGCGGGCGCGCAGGTTCGATGCCGCTGCAAACACCCGGGTCACCTCGTCCCGCGAGAGGATGCGCGGTAGGGTCTTGGGCACTTTCGCCATCGGGATGTCGAATCTGGTTTGAGGCCGTTTCAACACCCGGTCGAACAGGAAACGGCAGGCACTGGCAACCATGTTTACGCTGGAGTAAGCGAGACGGCGCTCGACGATCAGATGCAAGAGGTAATCCTGCACCTCTTGCGCTGAAAGCAAATCCGGCGCGCAGCGGTAATGCTTTGCCAGCCCTTTAACCGCAGCCAGGTAAGATCCCCGCGTGCGCAGCGCAAACCCGCGCAACACCATTGCATCGTCCATCTGTTGACGTAATGTCTTCATCTTCGTCTCCTTGATCGAATCGGGGACATCCCCCGCGATCAAGGATCGAAGATTTCTACGTGAATTGCAGCAAGGTAAATCGGGAAGCTAAAGGGGAAACGCTGGGGCAGCACGCCACCGCGTTAGCGGTTTAGTTCAACGTTAAGTAGACACCGTTGACGGTGTATATCCAAAAATCCAAAAGGTGTATAACACGGTTTGTTTCATGGCAAGTTGTTGTTCTAGTTAAAGCTGGCCTTTGATAGGGGACGCATATGCAAACTGAAAACACACCGGTTGTTCAACCACCCAAACTGCTCGACCAGGTGCGAGATCGAATCCGGGTCAAGCATTACAGCATCCGCACCGAAACGCAATGTGTTCAGTGGGTTATGAGATAAAGCCCCTATATCTCACACATCGGCCTATGATCAGTTTGTGCTGCGTTTGCGCGTGATGGCAAACCCAGTCTTCTAGATCCGTTGCAAGGAGCATGATCATGGCAAAAGGCCAGGTACGTGGAAACAAGGAAACAAAGAAACCCAAGAAACCGAAGCAGGTTGCTGTCCCGGTGAGTTCGATCATTCCCCCATCGAAAGCGACCAAGCCGATCAAGCCCCAACACTGATTGTTGGGGTTATCTTTGAAAACGCCACCTCAACGGTGGCGTTTTTTCGTTCGGGTCATGGGTTCATGGCGTCAGGAAATCTGGTTGTCGGGTGCGTTAAAATCTCGATCGGTAGGGAATTGACTAGTGTCGCACTAACTCCAAACAAACAGGCTTAAGCGCGTAATCCTCGAGAGGATTGCTCGCGCCACGAAAGGATAGCCATGTATAAAACGATTTCTCCATGGGTGCTTGTTTTGCTGGCCGGGTTGTTGAGCGCTTGCGACAAGGCTGCGGAATCGGTTGCAACGCAGGGCGCGCTTTCGCATGATGGCGCCGTTTCGGATGCCGCTCCGCTGGATCGTAAACTTGGCGTTGCACAGATTGCGCGCGGAAGCGTCATTTTCGAGAAAAGCTGTGCGGAATGTCATGGTGCCAATGGCAAGGGGCAGCCGGGTGATTGGCGGGTTCGCAATGCGGAGGGCAAGTATCCGCCGCCGCCGCTGGATGACAGCGCCCATGCCTGGCATCACCCTACCGCCGTGTTGATGGAAGCCATCCGCGATGGCAGCCCGGGCGGCGAGGGCAACATGCCCGCCTGGAAGGGCAAGCTTTCCGAGCAGGAGATGCAGGACACGGTGGTGTATATCAAGTCGCTGTGGACCGACCCGGTGTACCGGCTCTGGCTGAAGGTGGAGCAGCAATCGCTGGAGCCCTGAAACCATAGGTTGAAAAATTGAACATTAACCAGCCGGTGAGCGCGTGCGTTTGCCTGGCTGCTACGGAGTCAAGTGGATGACTGACAAGTACGCGTTTTTATTGGATGGCGAGGGCGTTGCATGAGTAAGGTAGCAAGGCTGGCCTTCGCAGTGATGCTGGCCGGACTGATGGCAGGGGGGTGCGAGCGGTGGCCTTTTGGCGAGTCGGGAAAGGGGAAGTCTTCACTCAACCGCGATCTGGACTCCGATCAGGTTTTACGCGGTGAGTCCCTATACAAGAAGCATTGCCTGAAGTGCCATGGTGAAGAGGGAAAAGGTCGGGTGCTTGACTGGCGCATTCGCGATGCTGATGGCCACTTGCCGCCCCCTCCGCTCAGCGACATCGCACGCACGTCGCATTACCCCACCGCAGTGTTGATTGAAATCATCCGGGAAGGCAGCCCTGCAGGGCAAGGGAAAATGCCCGCATGGAAAGGCAAGCTCACCGAACAGGAAATGCAGGATGTGCTGACCTATATCAAGTCGCTGTGGTCCGACCCTGTTTACCAGCTTTGGCGCAATATGGAACGGCATTCGCTGGAGGGATGAAACTTGAGGGCATTTTTTCGCTCTGCTCCCGGGTGGAGATGTAAAATACCTGCCATAGACCCCCCCATCATCAGGAGTAAACCCATGAGCGAATACGGATTCGACGCCAAGATTAGTGGCCCTTTTAACGACGCTATTGAAAAAGTGACCAACGCACTGAAAACAGAAGGCTTCGGCGTACTGACTGACATAGACGTGCAGGCCACCTTGAAGGCCAAGCTCGATATCGATGGCCTCCCTTACCGCATCCTCGGCGCCTGCAATCCACCGCTCGCGCATAAAGCGATTTCGGCTGAGCCCGATGTCGGCATGCTGTTGCCATGCAATGTGGTGGTCCGTGAAGAAGAGGATGGCGGTGTGACCGTGTCCTTCCTCGACCCCGGCATCATGGTCAAGCTGGTGAGCAACACCGCCGTGCATGACGTTGCGAACGAAGCGCGTGCCCGCTTGTTGCGCGTGAAGGACAGCCTGACCGCCTGAGCCATTTTGCTGGGTATCCGGAATCCAGTGCGGGAATTCCCGGATTCGTTGGCGTATCCAGCGAATGATGCCCCGGCGTTGACGGAACGGTTAAGGTAAGGTGGGTTCCGATTGCTGGCGCGTGAGATGGAGCGATTCTTTGCCGCAGCCGTGCTGCCAGCGGCAACGCGCAGTGGGTGGCGCCAGCTTTTACCTGCGAGTATTGCCCTGTAGTGAAATCATGGAGTAAGGCCGCCTTGAGACACGTCACCTTGCACCAACTGAGAATTTTTGAAGCCATCGCGCGCCGCAAAAACTTCACCCGCGCGGCGGAAGAGCTTTTTCTGACGCAGCCCACTGTTTCGGCACAAATCAAGCAGCTGACGGACATCGTTGGAATGCCCCTGTTCGAGCAGATTGGCAAGCGCATTTTTCTCACCGTGGCGGGCGAGGTGCTTTACAAAACAGGGCGGAATATCTTCGAGCAGGTCGCGCTATTTGAGATGACCATCGCGGATATGCAAGGCCTCAAGAAGGGCAGTCTGCGTATTTCCACGGTCAGCACCACCAAGTATTTCATGCCGCGCTTTTTGGGGCCTTTCTGCCACAGCTATCCCAGCATCGATGTATCCATGCAGATACTGAACCGGGAGAAAATACTGGAGCGCCTCAGCGAAAATCTGGACGACCTTTATGTGTTTGGACAGCCACCCGAAAATCTCGACGTTGAATATCAAGCATTTCTAACCAACCCTTTGGTGGTGGTGGCGCCCCGCAACCATCCGCTCGCGGGGAAAAAGAAAATCCCTCTCCAGCGCTTGGCTGAGGAACACTTCATCATACGGGAAGCGGGGTCAGGGACAAGAATGGCGACAGAACGGCTGCTCGAACAGCATGGAATCCCGATTCGTGTCCGCTTGGAGCTGGGTAACAATGAAGCGATCAAGCAGGCTATCATTGCCGGGCTCGGAATAGCCGTGTTATCGGCGCACGCTCTGGTGCTGGACAATGCATCGGGAGAATTCAATATTCTCGACGTGGAGGGATTCCCTCTCCAGCGCCACTGGTATGCCGTGTACCCGACGGGTAAACAGCTTTCCATCGTTGCACGGGCCTTTCTGGACTACCTGCTGGGCGAGGGCGAGCGGCTTGGCAATATCGATGCAAGCGGCATGCCGCATCTGCTTTCAGCCGGGCGGGAAGGCGCGGCCTGAGGTGCTAATGTTTCACCCACATTGCATCCGAAACCAGGCATACGCCGCCGAAGCGTTTGAGTACCGGTCGCACGATTTCCACGATGCTCTGCGCCTCGTCCTCTGAACACGCAATCAAGATATAGCTGTTGGTCAATTCACCCGAGAAGCCGTCCCCCGTCCTGTCGCCGCGCCCGCCGCTGCCGACAGCCTCCTTGATGACGGTGTAGCCGACGGCCATGTCCTCTTTTTGAATCAGCTCCAGCAGCCGCGGCAATTCCAGATAATCGATGATGATTTCAACTTTCTTTATCGCTTGCATGGCCTAGCTCCCCAGGTAATTGATCATTTCAAAATACAACGGTATGCCGACCACGAGGTTAAACGGAAAAGTGACCGCCAGGGCCATGGTGAAATACAAAGTCGGATTCGCTTCCGGTATTGCGTACCGGCACACCGCCGGAACCACGATGTAGGATGCGCTTGCGGACAGCACAGCGAGCATAAAGGTGTCGCCTTGGGACAATCCGAACAACTTTGCCAGGAGAAACGCGGCGGTGGCGTTCACCATCGGCATAATCAGCCCAAACCCCACCAGGAACACGCCCGCCTTCCGCATTTCCGGCAGCCGCCTGCCCACCATCAAGCCCATGTCGAGCATGAAAAACGCGAGCATGCCCTTGAAAATATCGCCGGTGAAAGGTTTCATCACGGTTGCTCCATCCGGACCGACGAGGTAGCCGATCAACAGGCTGCCCAGGAGCAACAGGTGTACGCCATCGGTGAACGCCTCATGCAGGATCTTTCCCATCGGTAGCGCCGAACCGTTCTTCTCCACGGCGACAGCAGCGTTCCGGCCAGCCGTTCCTCGCGCAGGCGGATCATGGTTGCCAACAGCACCGCCATGATGATGGCGGGCGATTCCATGACGACCATGGCTGCCGTCATGTACCCGGCCGGCTCAATGCCCTGGCGGCTCAGGAAACCGCTGGCGACGATAAAGGTGACCGCGCTCACCGAGCCGTAGGTGGCCGCGATGGCGGCGGCGTCAAAGGCGCTCACCTTCTTGTTCCGGCGCAGAATGAAGTAGCTGTAGAGAGGAACCAGCGCCGACATCAGCATCGCCGCCGACAGGGCGTACAACACCTCGGGGCCGAAGCCGCTTTGGCTCATGGAGACGCCGCCCTTGATGCCGATCGCCATCAGCAGATACAGGGACAGGAATTTGGCGATGGTCGGCGGTATTTCCAGATTCGACTTCACCAACATGGCGAATAACCCGAAAAAGAAGAACAGAATGGCCGGGTCCAACAAGTTACTTAATAAGCCGAATTGCATCGCACGCCTCCCAGAGTTCATGAATTAAATACAGCGTCTTGCTTTGGAAAGACGCCATTGGGCCGGCAGCTATCCCGATGAATTGTGTTGAGAGCACCCGTCGTGTGGCGCTCAGGTGGCGGGCGCCGGATCGAAGCGCCGCCGCGCATTGTCAATGGCGATATCCTTGCTCGCGAATACGTTGTCCGCGCCCAGCAAGTCCATCAGCCCCGCGCGCTGGAAGACCACGGCCACCGGCGCCTTGAGACTGCTGAACATGAGCGCGATGCCGTCCTCCCGCAAACGGTTCACCAGGTCGCGCACTTTCTCCTCGCCCGAAGCGTCGATCTCGTTGATGCCGGAACCGATGACCAGAATGGCGCGCGCCTTGGGGTAGCGGTTAAGCGCCTTGAGCACCGTGTCCTCGAACGCCGCCACATTGAGGAAAATAAGCGAGCGGTCGAAGCGCATGGCGACAAAGTTCTCGCCCACCGGCTCCAGGACGTGGGTGTCTACTCCGCCTCTGGTGCCGTCGGGCCTGAGGCCGAGCACTTCCGCGCGCGGCTTCATGGCGCGCAGCAGGAACACCACCACCGACAGCGCAATGCCGATCAGGATGCCGTTGGCGATGGCCGGGGCCATGGCAAGCGTCGCGATGAAGGTGGCGATGCCCGCGATCGCGTCCGCCCGCTGCACCTTCCAGGCTTGAATCAGCGGCTGCACGCGGATCAGGCCGAACACAGCCATCATCACGATCGCCCCCAGGACCGCCTGCGGCAGGTGGTAGAGAGTCGGGGTAAGGAACAGCAGAACCACCAGCACCACCAGCGCGCTTATCACGGCGTACAGCCCGGTCCTGGCGCCGGACCTGGCGCCCACGGCGGAGCGCGAGAAGGAGCCGCTCACCACATAGGACTGGAAGAACGAGCCCGCGATATTGGCAATACCCTGTCCCACCAACTCTTTGTTGGTATCGATGCGTTCGCGGGTCTTGGCGGCCAGCGCCTTGGAAATCGAGGTCGCCTCCATGAAGCCGATCAGCGCCATCACGAACGCGGCCGGCAGCAAGGCCCAGATTAAACCCCAGTCCATCGTCGGCATCTTGAAATTGGGCAAGCCCTCGGGAATCTTGCCGATCACTTCGCCGCCCGCGGCCATGGTGATCTTGCCGTCCTTCAGCCCCTGGAAGCGCCACACTTCTTCCGATGCCTGCACGCCTGCCGGTACCTGGCCCTGCCGGTAGAATGCCGCGCCGCTTGCGCCCTGCGCCAGCACGAACTCGGTGCCGTGCAGCACCATGCGGCGCTGGCCGTTCTCCTTGCGCAGCACGCTTGCCTCGGTCTGTAGCACTTCGATTTCCGCTTCCATGCGTGCGATCTTGATTGCGGAGACACCGGCCCGCTCGGCTTTCTTGACTTCCGCAACCTGATACGCGATGGCGGCGGTGCGCTTCTTTATCTCGCCACTGGCGGCGCCAAAAGCCTGGATAGTGGCCTGGGTTTCAGTATCGGCGATGGCGTCCACGCCCGCTTTCTGGTTCTTCTCGTAGCCTATGGCCGCGCTCACGGCCGTGCCCACCACCACCGCCAGCATGATTGCCGGCAGCTTGGGGGTAAAGCGCATCAGCCCCCAGATCAAAAGCACGGTGCCGATGCCGAAGGCCACCACCAGGACGTGCGCGTTCTCGATGCGCATCAAAATGCCCAACAAGTCTCCAGTGAAGCTGCCGGTGCCGGGGCTGGGCATGTTGAACAAAAAACGCAACTGAGACAAGCCGATGATGAGCGCCGCCGCGCTGGTGAAGCCGACGATGACCGGATGCGACACCAGATTCACCAGCGCACCCAGGCGGAACACGCCCATCGCCAGGCGCAGCACGCCGATCATGAGCGCGAGCATGATGGACAGCTCGATGAAGTGTTCCGGACCCTGCGCGAACGGCGTGATCGCCGCCAACGACATGAGCGACAACATGGCCACCGGGCCGGTGTGCAGCAAATTGAAGTTGCCGAACAGGGAGCCGAGGATCACCGGCAACAGCGCGGCGTACAGGCCGTACACCACCGGCAGCCCGGCAAGCATGGCATAGGCCATGCTCTGGGGCACCAGCACCAGCGCGACCGTGATCCCGGAGATGACGTCGACACGCAGGCTCTGGCGTGTCATCGGAAACCAGCGTAGAAAGGGTAATAACGTATGCAGGATGGGCGCCATAGGGGTCTCTCGTTGAGTGTTGAAGAAACGCGTCGATGAAATAGCGCCTGATTCTCGGTAAAATGCCATTGGACCGAGCAGCTATCCCGATGAGTTGTGTTGAGAGGATTGTGCTCCGGAGCTAATGATAAAAATATTCACAAATTCGGATAGTTACCATCCGATATATCTATCATCGCTATTTTAATGTCGGTAAATTCGGAAAATAGTTTTCGAGCCAAAATGGGTAATGCGAGATCGATATGAAGCAGGGTTATTTCATCACCGGAACCGATACGGGTGTGGGCAAGACGCTGATTTCGTGCGCTCTGCTGCACGCCTTCGCGAAATCCGGCAAGTCCGTAGCCGGCATGAAACCGGTGGTTGCCGGCTGTGAGCAATCGCAGCGGGGATTGATCTACGGGGATGTGGAAGCATTGCTGGCGGCGAGTACGGCGGCCGTGCCACGCGAGTTAGTCAACCCCTATGCCCTGATGGAGCCGATAGCCCCACATATTGCCGCGCAGCGGGCCGGCACCCGACTCGACCTCGCACAAATGGTGAGCGCATATCGGGAACTACAGCAGACGGCCGAGTGGGTGATCGTCGAGGGCGCTGGGGGGTTTAAGGTGCCGCTTACCGATGAGGAGGATACCGCCGACCTT
>JAAFGW010000093.1 GCA_010365175.1 Sulfuriferula multivorans
ACCGCACGGGTGCCGGCGACGGCTTCGACATACGGCCGGGTGGCCGTCGCCACCGCTGACAGGGTTTGCAGAAAATTCAGCGCCGGGCGTTCGGCTGTCAGCAGGGCGCGGGTATTGCCGCTGATCTCGACCAGCACGCTGCCGGCGGCAACCGGCTCGCCCTCGCGCACCTGCCAGTCGATGACACAAGCGGGGTCAAGCGCCTTGAAACAGGCGTCGAACCAAGGCCGGCCAGCGATCACGGCGGCTTCGCGGGTGATGACACGGGCGCGGGTGGTGTGCATCGAGGGGATAAGTTGTGCGGTGAGATCGCCGCTGCCGACGTCCTCGGCCAGCGCACGCGCAACATCAGATGAAACCTGTTCTATATTCAAATCGGACATGGAGGGTTGAAATCGCCCGGGAAGGCATCATTTAGGTGTCATTGAATATACATTAAGCCAAGGGACAGTCATGCGATTTGAAAAGCTTACCACCCAGTTTCAACAAGCGTTTTCCGACGCGCAAAGCCTGGCCGTTGGCGGTGATCAGGCCTACATCGAGCCGCAGCATCTATTGCTTGCCCTGCTGAACCAGGAAGGCGGCGGTGCGTCCTCGATTCTGTCGCGTGCCGGGGTGCAGGTACCTGCGCTTAAAACGTCGCTCACTCAGGCACTGGAGCGGCTTCCCAAGGTCGAAGGGCAGGGCGGCGAGGTCACGATCTCACGCGATCTGAACAACATCTTGAACCTGACCGACAAGGAGTCGATGAAGCGCAACGATGCCTTCATCGCATCCGAGCTGTTTCTGCTGGCGGTACTGGACGACAAGGGCGAAACCGGGCGCTTGCTCAAGCAACACGGCGCGTCGAAACCCGCGCTGGAGCAGGCCATTCAATCCGTGCGCGGCGGCGAAAATGTGCAATCGCAGGAAGCCGAAGGTCAGCGCGAGGCGCTTGCCAAATACACGCTCGACCTTACCGAGCGTGCACGTGATGGCAAACTCGATCCGGTGATCGGGCGCGATGACGAAATCCGCCGCGCGATCCAGATTCTGCAGCGCCGAACCAAGAACAATCCGGTGTTGATCGGCGAGCCCGGCGTGGGCAAGACCGCCATCGTCGAAGGTCTGGCGCAGCGGATAGTTAACGACGAAGTGCCCGAAACGCTCAAAGGCAAGAAAGTGCTGGTGCTCGATCTGGCTGCATTGCTGGCCGGTGCCAAGTATCGGGGTGAATTCGAGGAACGGCTGAAAGCGGTGCTGAAGGAACTGGCGATGGATCCGGGCCGCTACATCATGTTTCTGGACGAGATGCACACGCTGGTCGGCGCCGGCAAGGCCGAAGGCGCGATGGACGCCGGCAACATGCTGAAGCCGGCGCTGGCACGCGGCGAATTGCATCTGATC
The DNA here is from genome assembly GCA_010365175.1 of Sulfuriferula multivorans. GTDB lineage: Bacteria > Pseudomonadota > Gammaproteobacteria > Burkholderiales > Thiobacillaceae > Thiobacillus. Next base: position 1,387 of record JAAFGW010000093.1, read on the forward strand.
GGCGCGACCACGCTCGACGAATACCGCAAGTATGTGGAGAAGGATGCTGCGCTAGAGCGCCGCTTCCAGAAAGTGCTGGTCGACGAACCGAGTGTCGAATCGACCATCGCCATTCTGCGCGGTCTGCAGGAGCGTTATGAACTGCACCACGGCGTCGAGATTACCGACCCGGCCATCATCGCCGCCGCCGAATTAAGCCATCGCTACATCACCGACCGCTTTCTGCCCGACAAGGCGATCGACCTGATCGACGAAGCCGCGGCGCGCATCAAGATGGAAATAGACTCCAAGCCCGAGGTGATGGACAAGCTCGACCGCCGCATCATCCAGTTGAAGATCGAGCGCGAGGCGGTCAAGCGGGAAACCGACGAAGCCTCGAAAAAGCGGCTGGCTCTGCTGGAAGAAGAAATCAAGAAACTCGGTCGTGAATCGGCCGATCTGGAGGAAGTGTGGAAATCCGAAAAGGCCCACGTTCAGGGCAGCGCCCACATCAAGGAAGCCATCGACAAGCTGCGTGGCGAGATGATCGACCTGCAGCGTCAGGGCAAGCTGGATAAGGTCGCCGAGATTCAGTACGGCAAGCTGCCGGCGCTGGAAGCGCAGTTAAAGCATGCCGAGTCGACCGACACCAAACCTGTGTTCAAACTGCTGCGGACCGAAGTCGGAGCCGAGGAAATCGCCGAAGTCGTTTCGCGTGCCACCGGCATTCCCGTCTCCAAGATGCTGCAGGGCGAGCGCGACAAGCTCCTGCACATGGAAGACAAACTGCACAGCCGTGTGGTGGGGCAGGACGAAGCGGTCCGCGTCGTGTCCGATGCCATTCGTCGTTCGCGTGCCGGTCTGTCCGACCCCAATCGGCCGCTCGGCTCCTTCCTCTTTCTCGGCCCTACCGGCGTTGGTAAAACCGAGCTATGCAAGACGCTGGCCGAATATCTGTTCGATTCCGCCGATCACATGATCCGCATCGACATGAGCGAGTTCATGGAGAAGCATTCGGTTGCGCGCTTGATCGGCGCGCCGCCCGGCTATGTGGGCTATGAGGAAGGCGGGTACCTGACCGAAGCGGTTCGCCGCAAGCCCTACTCCGTCATCCTGATGGATGAAGTGGAAAAAGCGCACCCGGATGTCTTCAACGTGCTGCTACAGGTGCTGGATGACGGTCGCCTGACCGACGGCCAGGGCCGCACTGTGGACTTCCGCAACACCGTGATCGTGATGACGTCCAACCTCGGTTCGCAGATGATCCAGCAGATGGAAGGGGATGATTACCAGGTGGTGAAACTTGCCGTGCTGGCCGAAGTGAAATCCTACTTCCGTCCCGAGTTCATCAACCGCATCGACGAAGTCGTCGTGTTCCATGCGCTGGACGAGAAACACATCGCCAGCATCGCGCGCATCCAGTTGCAGGGCCTTGAAAAACGCTTGGCGCAAATGGAAATTAAACTGGAAATTTCAGACGCCGCGCTGGATGAAATCGCCAAGGCGGGATTCGACCCCATGTACGGTGCGCGTCCGCTCAAGCGTGCTATCCAGAGCGAACTCGAAAATGCGCTGGCCCGCGAGATTCTGGGCGGAGTTTTTGCCGCCAAGGACACCATACGGATCGACGCGCATGACGGCGTGTTCAGTTTCGAGAAGGGGCCTGTTCAGCAGGATTGACGCGTTATAGACGGATGAAGGAGAGGGTGGTATTCCAGCCTCTTTTTTCAGCTTGAAATTTTCAGGGTGGTGCAGTTTATCGATGAATTGTGTGCCCAAAATGAACCACGGCCTGCATGAGGAAATCCCATGCAGGCCGTGGTTTTTCTTGCCCGCAATCAACGCGGGCGGGTAGCTTTCAGGTCTTACTTGTGTGGAACGATGTTACCGCCATCGTCGGAGAGTACGATTTCCACACGGCGATTGATTTGACGGCCGGCAGCAGAGTCGTTGGTGGCAGCCGGTGACGACTCACCATAACCTCTCGTTGCGACACGCTCGTTGCTGATTCCCATATTACCCAACGCTTTTTGTACGGCTTCGGCACGTCGCTCGGAGAGCGCCTGGTTGTAAGTGTCACTGCCTCGGCTGTCGGTGTGCCCTTCAATCATGACCTTGCGTTGTGGGTACTTGTTGAGAAATTCAGCCAGCTTTTTCACGTTGTTTATTCCGCCCGCCGACAGTTCTGCCTTGTCGACGTTGAATAACACATCGCCCAGCGTGATCACCATGCCGCGATCGGTTTTCTTGGCATTCAACTCCTTGAGTTGCTTTTCCTGTTGGGCAATCAGCGCCTGGTTGCGCTCTGATGCAGCCTGGGCTTCGGCCAATGCAGCTGCTTGCTTGTCAGCGGCTTCTTGGGCTTGGGCCAACGCAGCAGCTTGTTTGTCAGCGGCTTCCTGCGCGAGCGCAGCCTGCTTCCTGGCGGCTTCGGCTTCAGCCATTCTTGCCGCAATCAGCGTTTGGTCCTGTTTAGATTGGGCCTGGGCTTCAGCCAATGCCGCAGCCTGCTTGTCAGCGTTTTGCTGTGCGAGCGCAGCCTGTTTCCTGGCCGCTTCGATTTCAACCATTCGGGCTGCAATCTGCGCCCGGTCTTGCTCGGCTTTGACGTTGGCTGCTGCCAATGCCGTTGCGCGCTGATCAGCGGATTGCTGTGCCAGCATCGCCCGCTTTTGGGCCGCGTCGGCTTCAGCGGTTCTCAACTCAAGGCGAACCTGGTCGCGCTTGGCGCTGGAGTTGGCAATATCCAATTCGGCAGCCTTGCGCTTCGCGGTTTCCTGTGCGATCGCCACTTTCTGCTTTGTTAGATAGGACAGCTGATTGACGGTGGAAACCTCTGCACGATTGGTTGATGCGGAATCTGCCATTTGCAGCGCATTACCGGCTTCTTGTAGTTCAATCGGTGCCAGCTTTGTTACCTGGGGGTTGCTTCGTGCGCTGTTGTAGCTGTTACGTGCATCGTTGAGCGCGGTGTTTTCTGGCGGCACTGAGGCACAGCCAGAGACAATTGCGACGGCGATCAGGCTCAGCGGTAAAGATAAGTTTTTTAGCATGATTAACTCCATTGAAGATTATTGTGTCTTGCGTTCGATTTCATGGCGCAGCACGCGAATGTCTTCCTGCAATGCGTCGGCTGCCTTCTGAGCTTTGGCTGAGCGTGCCATTAACCCGGCCACTTTGGCATCGACCTCTGCTTGTTCTGCCAATTGCTTGGCCAAATCATACTTTTTGTCTGTCATGGCTTTCTCGGCAGCGTCCAGCTTGTCATTGGCAGACTTGAACTGTATCGGGGCATATTCATTGCCACCGGCGCTCATTGCATTGCTAACCGCAGATCTGGAAAGCGCCATTTGCTCGACCGGAGCCTGATTACTTGCGCAACCTACCATCAGGATTGAAGCAGCCATGGCAAAACCGATCCTGTTCATCATTCGGTTTGATTTGAGGTAAGGGAGTTTTTTCATCATTTTTCATCCTTTTGATTAAACGGGGCAAATTGTCACTTCAATTTCTGAGTATAGGTCATACTAAATAAATACTTAAAGAGCAGAAACAGAATTTTACGTTTGACAGAAAATGAACTTTGGCCTTCCAGAAATACCAGAGCGGGTTGGCCCAGTTTCGTAAGGTGCTGCTTATTGTAAATATTAGCGCAAATAGCGCAAATTGCACGGCGATTCCGATAGGGGCTGGCGCCCACCGTGGTCAGCATGTCGGCACGGGTTTGTTTCACCGCGGTTATCCGGCCTGGAAGATAACGCCGATGAAGCAACTGTGTTTCCGGCTGGATTTTTTCCTGTTATCGGCCCGCACCTTTAAAATGGGTCGCTGAATTACTTCTTCCATGACTGCTTTGCCTTCCTTCCGCTTCAACGCTTTGGTGTTTTTTGCTGCACTATGTGCGGGGCCTGCCCACGCGCTGACAGTGGAGGTGGTGGCGCCGGAAGAAATCAAAGCGCTGTTGATGCAGCACCTTGAAACGGCGCGTGCAGCGCGGCTGGGCGAACGGATGGATGCGGAAGAAATGGCGCGCTTACAGCGGCAGAGTGAACTGACAGCGCGAGATCTGCTGGCCACCGAAGGCTATTTTTCGCCGCAGGTTGAAAGCGCAGTGGAATGGCTGGGAGATGACTGGCGGGTGGATTATCTGATTGTCCCTGGTGTGCGAACCCATGTACGAAGTGTCAAGCTGGGTTTCGACGGCGGATTAAAGACGGATGAAAATAAGGCTAGGCTGCGCGCGCGTATCGAGCGTAGTTTTCCACTCAAGCAAGGCATGCCGTTTCGTCAGGCTGACTGGGACACAGCCAAGCTGGTGGTGCTGCGACCCTTGTTGGTGGATACCTACCCAACGGCGCAGATTGCGGCGAGCGAGGCACGCATTGATCCTGCAGCACATGCTGCGGACCTGACGCTAACGGTCGACAGTGGCCCAGCCTTTGTTTACGGCGCCCCGGTGATCACAGGCGTTAAGCGTTACCCGGAGGCGATTGTTCGCAATCTCAATCCGATGAGACCCGGGCAGCCTTATAGACAGCAGGATCTACTGGATTATCAGGCGACGCTGGAAGCAAGTAATTATTTTGCGCAGGCCTCGGTGAGTGTCAACCCCGATTCCGAACTGGCGTCATCCTTGCCGATTCATGTCGAGGTGGTTGAGCGACCTGAGAAAAGCTTTAGCGTGGGCGCGGGTATCAGCACCGATACCGGCGCGCGGGTGCAGGCTTCGTGGATGCATCGGAACATTCTGGATCGCGGGATGCGACTCAAGTTTGATACGCGGATTGAAACCCGACGTCAGACCGGTACGGCGGAGCTGGCCTGGCCGCGGAATGCAAATGGTTACGAAAACAGTTTGGGCGTGCAACTCAAGCAGGAAGATATCGAAGGCGAGAAAACTTCCTCAACGTTGCTGGCTGCCAAGCGTAATCGCACACGTGGGCAGATCGAGACAACGCTGTCACTGCAATTTCAAACAGAAGATCAACACATTGCCGATGTGGTCAATGCAAGCAACCAGGCCCTGACCCTCAACTACGCCTGGACCCAGCGCAATGTGGGACGCAGTTTCTATCCTCGGCGCGGCTATGTGTTGAGTTTGCAGGGTGGCGGTGCGCTTGAAGCCTTGCTGTCCGACACCAGTTTTTTGCGTCTTTATGGGCGCCACACTCAGTATTTTCCGGTAGGCAAAAATGGACGCCTGGTCTTGCGTGGCGAACTCGGAAGCGTGCTGGCCCAACGCCGTGATGGCATTCCAACTGACTTTCTGTTTCGCGCCGGCGGCGACAATTCAGTGCGAGGCTATGCGTATCAAAGCCTGGGTCGCACGCTGAACGGCGCAGTGGAGTCGGTGCGTTATCTCGCCACCGGCACGGTCGAATACAACTATTTCTTTGATCGCAACTGGGGGATGGCGCTGTTTGTCGACGCAGGGGATGCAGCCGACAGCCCAGCCAGCCTTTCGCCCGTGTTTGGCTATGGCGTCGGTGCGCGCTACAGCTCGCCGATAGGACCAATTAATCTTGATCTGGCCTATGGCGAAGCCACCCAGAAATTCCGCCTTCACTTTTCGCTAGGCGTGTCGTTTTGAAGCGCGTCTTATTGAAACGTATTGCCTGGGGGGGGGCGTCGATAACCCTTGCTTTGGTCATTCTGATTGCGGCGGTTTTGTGGTTGACAACCACGGCAACTGGATTTCTGTGGCTGGCCAAGCAGGCCACCCCGTTAAGCAATGGCCGCTTGGTGCTCGAAGGCGTGGAGGGCCATTTGGGCGCATCGGTTCACATCAGGAAGTTGATTTACACATCGGACCTGCAGCGCATCACCCTGCAACAGGTCCGGCTGGACTGGAAGCCCCGTTCGCTATGGCGTCGACTGGTCGAGATCGAACTGTTGGCAGCGCAGCATGTTCAGGTGGACATTATCAAGAAGGATCTGACACCGCTGACTTATCCCACGAGCTTGCGACTGCCGCTGGAAATCCAGGTTGTCGCATGGGATGTGGGACAACTCGACCTGGTTGATAATGGCCAGACGCGCAGCTTTAAATCCTTGCATGGTGAGGTGGATGGCCAGGGTGATCGTTTCGCTCTGACTGCGGCTGCGAATACGCCGTGGGCGGAAGTCGCGGGTCAGTTCGGTATCAACAAAGATGCGCCGTTCAAGGTGCAGGGTTCGTTCACTGCACACCGCACGTTACCCGTTCCGGTTGAGGCCCAACTTGAGCTGTCAGGTGAACTGGCCGCGCTCGATTTCAAGCTGGATGCCTTGGCCGAAGACATGAGCATGATGGCTGCGGGCAAGTTGGCTTTTTTTGCACCGGTCCGCTTGCCGCGTCTTGTGGTATCGGGTCAGGGAATCGACCCAAGAAAGTTTTCGGCGGATGCGCCGCACGCTGATCTGGCGTTCTCCGGCATATTCGAAGGTCAATCGGGCGAACGTTTGTTGGGCACGTTCAGCCTCGCCAACAAGCAATCCGGCCGGCTCGACCAGGATCGCCTGCCGCTGGCCAACCTGACCGGTGCGGTGGTGGGCGATAGCGAGAACGCCGATTTCAGCGCGCTGGAAATCGACCTGGGAGACGCCGGGCGCTTTAGCGGTGACGGCCAATGGCGCGATGGCCAGCTTGCGGTCAACCTGAATAGCGCGCGCTTGAATCTGGCGGGGATACATCGCGACCTGTACCCCACCCGCATTCAAGCTGCGCTGCGCCTGGCCGGCGATGCCCAGCGCCAGACCCTGACTGCCGATGTGGCCGAAACCTGGGGGCAGGGCAGCTTTACCCTGAGCCTGGCTGATGCGGTTCTGCATTTGCAGGATGCGGCCTTCAGCGGGCAGGCCGGGCGGCTGACGGCAAAGGGCAGCATGAAGCTTGACGCCAGTCGTGGATTCGAAGCCACGTTTGATGCGACCCAGATCAACCCCGCCCGTTTTGGAAAATATCCGCGCGCCAAACTCAATGCGCGCGGCGAGGTGAGCGGTGCATTGCTGCCCGCGCTGCGCCTGCAAACACAATTCACGTTACCACCGGGCGAACTCGAAGGCCGCCCGGTCAAAGGGAAAGGCAAGCTGCATTATGCAAACGGTCATTTGACCGACACCGACATTGATCTCGATCTGGCTGGCAACCGGGCTTTGGTAAAAGGCGCATTTGGTCGCAAGGGCGACCGGATGGGGTGGGACATCAACGCGCCTGCGCTGGCTCGGCTGAATTTGGGTCTGGCGGGGCGATTGACAAGCACCGGTAGCATCAGTGGTGAACCCGGGCAGCCGCAAATCGATGTCCAACTCAACGCCAGCGGCTTGCGCTTGCCGGGGGGCATTGCGGCCGATTCCGTAGACCTGAAACTCCAGCTGCAGGCCGCATTGACGGGTGTGTTCAATGGGCAACTGGACGCACGCGGTATTCGCGTCGCTGAGCAGCGCATCACAACGGCACGCGCCAGTATTCAGGGCCGTCGTGATGCACATACCCTGTCGCTCGACGCGCGCCTGGCAGACTGGCATGGGGTTGTGTCGCTGGCGGGCGGGCTGGATAAAAATCAGGTATGGCGCGGTCAATTGAATCAGGCCACCGTGCAAGGTGCGTGGCCGATGCAATTGAGTGCACCCGCCGGTTTGGTGTTGAGTCGCGACCAACAGCAGGTGAGCAATCTGTCGTTCACGCTGGCAGGCGGAAAAGTGAACAACGTGCAGTTCAACCGACAGGGCGCACAGATGAGTACGCGCGGTGCAATCAGCAATCTGCCGCTGGCGCCATTGCTTGGCTTGCTGGAGACTCCACCGCCCTTGAGTACCGACCTGCGAATGAATGGCGATTGGGACCTTCGCTTGGGTGACACCCTGGAAGGCGAGGCCCATCTTGTTCGGCAGGCGGGTGATGTGAAACTCAAAGACCCGGCCGTGAGCCTGGGGCTGACCACGCTCGGCCTCGACCTCAAGGCGGTTGCCAGTCGGGTCACGGCACGCCTCGACGTCACTACCCGCGAGGCAGGAAAACTACGCGCCGAAGCGAGCGCGAAACTGGTTCGCGAAGGCGTGGTCTTGACGCTGCCGCGCAGTGCCCCGCTGACGTGGACTGCCGCACTCGATGTGCCCGACCTGCGATTGCTCAAGCCGTTTATTCCGATAGGCATCCGCCTGGATGCGCGGCTGACCGCGCAACTTGCCGGCAGCGGTAGTCTGGCTGCACCGCGCATCGATGGACAGATCGATGCCAGCAAGATCCGTTTTACGATGCCCGAAGAAGGGGTGTCGATTACCGATGGCACGCTCAAGTTGATATTGGCCGATGATCGGGTGAAGGTACAGCAGGGCGAATTGAAAGGCTCGGGCGGGCGCATTGTGGTGAGCGGCGAGGCGCAGCTGAAAAACCCGCAGGCAGGACTTACGCTGACATTTGAAAAATTCACCGCGACCAGCCGCAGTGATCGTCAAGTAACGGTATCCGGCGTCACCCGTCTCAATCTCGATTTGAAGCGGCTGGAACTTACCGGGGAACTCACCGCCGATCGCGCCCGGCTGGAAATGCCCGAAGCCAGCAAACCGGTTCTTTC
>JAAFGW010000094.1 GCA_010365175.1 Sulfuriferula multivorans
GTGACCTGAGCCTGGAGGAATTGGCGCGAGCCTGCGCGGTTGAACCGCAATGGATAGTAGAACGGATCGAAGCAGGTATTCTCGGTGATGGCTCCATTCAGGTAACGAGTTATCGCTTCACCAGCAAAGACCTTACCCGTACCCGACGAATGCGGCAGTTGGAGCGAGACTTTGATGCGATGCCGGAACTCGCTGCTTTGGTGGCGGACTTGATCGAGGAAGTGGATCGCCTCAAGGGGCGGATCAAGATCGCCGGCCTGACAGTGGATTGACTTCCAAATATGAGGCGCCATTGTCGAGGTAGAAGATTCAAATGGGGTTGGGTCCGATGTGCGTGGCGCTGATGGCAACATTTAGACATTCGAGAATGAGGATGACGCGCGCCAAGCTCATGAAACTGTATCCCGTCATGGTGCAGATGGAAAAGTTCGCAGGCGGCAAACTCACGCGCGTGGTTCATGGCGGACCCCTTTATTGCGAGCCACAGCGAATCACTGTAGATATGGTTGAGGAACTGCGACGACTCAGCCCTTTCGATCCTGAACATCTGCCGCAGGAAATCCTGTTGACCGAGGCGTTTCATACCCGATTTCCCGATCTGCCCCAGGTGGCGTGTTTCGACACGGCTTTTCATCATGACCTGCCACGCGTGGCGCGGATGTTGCCGATTCCGCGTCGCTTTGAAGAACGGGGTGTGAGGCGGTATGGGTTTCACGGCTTGTCGTATGCATTTCTCATGGAAGAACTGGCCCGTGTGGCGGGCGCAGAAACGGCACGCGGCCGGGTCATCCTTGCTCACCTTGGCAATGGCGCGAGCCTGGCGGCGGTGCGTAATGGCCAATCCATGGACACCAGCATGGGTTTTACTCCGGCAGCAGGCGTGCCCATGAGCACCCGTTCGGGCGATCTCGATCCTGGACTGGTATGGTATCTGGCACGCACAGAAAAAATGGATGCGAAGCAATTCAACGAGATGGTCAATTCGCAGTCCGGGCTGCTCGGCATGTCGGAGACCAGTTCCGACATGCGCGACTTGCTTGAGCTTGAAATGCAGGACGTGCGCGCGGCTGAAGCGGTCGCGTTATTTTGCTACCAGGTCAAGAAATGGATCGGTGCATACGCAGCGGCGCTGGGTGGACTGGACACGCTGGTGTTCGCGGGCGGTATCGGCGAATACGCGCCCACGGTGCGCGCCCGCATTTGCGAGGGGCTAGGATTCCTTGGAATCGAGCTTGATGAAAAACGAAACACGGCGAATGAGGGCGTGATTTCAAAAGGCGCCTCTCGAGTTGCTGTCCGCGTCATGCATACGGATGAGGAAGTGATGATTGCGAAATCGGTCTGTCGCGTTTTAAACCTCCCAATTGAAAGGGTAAATGAACATGGTCAACACAATGAAAACACCTGATCTCACGGACAAGCCGTTGTCGTCCGAGCTTCTGCGCAAGATGAACGCCTATTGGCGGGCTGCCAACTATCTGTCGGTCGGCCAGATTTATTTGTATGACAATCCGCTGCTCAAAAAACCTTTGAAGCTGGAACACGTCAAGCCCAGGTTGCTGGGGCACTGGGGGACCACGCCGGGCTTGAATTTTATTTATGTCCACCTCAACCGGATCATCCGGCAGTATGACCTGAGCGTGATTGATGTCACGGGCCCCGGGCATGGTGGACCAGGCCTGGTGGCCAACACCTATCTGGAGGGGACTTACAGCGAGCTGTATCCGAACGTCTCCCAGGATGAAGAGGGGATGAAGAAACTGTTCACCCAGTTTTCCTTTCCCGGCGGCATCCCCAGCCATGTCGCGCCGGAAACCCCAGGCTCCATCAACGAAGGCGGCGAACTCGGCTATGCCCTGTCGCACGCTTATGGTGCCGCGTTTGACAATCCCGATCTGCTGGTGGCCTGCGTGGTGGGCGATGGCGAGGCAGAAACCGGCCCGATGGCGACCAGCTGGCACTCGAACAAATTCCTCAACCCGGTTCATGACGGCGCGGTGTTGCCCATTCTGCACTTGAACGGCTACAAGATCGCCGGCCCCACTGTGCTGGCGCGCATTCCCCACGACGAGTTGGAAGCGCTGTTCCGTGGCTATGGCTACACGCCGTATTTCGTCGAGGGCGACGACCCCGAGGCGATGCACCAGCTGATGGCCGCCACACTCGATACGGTGGTTGCCGAGATCCAGCGCATCCAGCGCGACGCGCGCGCCAATGGCTTTAGCGAGCGTCCGCGCTGGCCCATGATCATCCTGCGCTCGCCGAAGGGCTGGACCGGACCTGAATCAGTCGATGGCAAACCAATCGAAGACACCTTTCGCGCGCACCAGGTGCCGGTTGCAGCGCTTGCGACAAAACCCAAGCATTTGAAGATCCTCGAGCAGTGGATGAAAAGCTACCGGCCCGAAGAATTATTCGATTCCCAGGGTCGACTGATCGCCGAGCTGGCCGAGCTGGCGCCCAAAGGCGAGCGGCGCATGGGCGCCAACCCGCACGCCAATGGCGGCATGCTGCTGCGCGACCTGAAAATGCCGGACTTCCGCGACTATGCGGTCAAGGTACCCCACCCCGGCGAGGTGATAGCCGAAGCGACGCGCGCGCAGGGTGAGTTGATGCGCGACGTGATGAAGCTCAACGCCGAGGCACGCAACTTCCGAATTTTCAGCCCGGACGAAACTGCGTCGAATCGCTGGGGTGCGCTGTTCGAAGTCACCAGCCGCTGTTCGACGGCAGAAATTCTTCCTGGTGACGAAAATGTCGCGCCCGATGGCCGGGTGATGGAGATGTTGAGTGAGCATCAGTGCCAGGGCTGGCTCGAAGGGTATCTGTTGACCGGACGGCATGGCTTTTTCTCCTGCTATGAAGCCTTCATCCACATTGTCGATTCGATGTTCAACCAGCACGCCAAGTGGCTCGATGTGACGCGCGACATTGCGTGGCGCCGGCCTATCGCGTCGTTGAACTATTTGCTGTCTTCGCACGTGTGGCGGCAGGACCACAATGGCTTCAGCCATCAGGACCCGGGGTTCATCGACGTGGTGGCAAACAAGAAGGCTGAAATCATCCGTGTCTATCTGCCGCCCGATGCCAACACCCTGCTGTGGGTCAGCGACCATTGCCTGCGCAGCCACAATGACGTCAATGTGATCGTCGCGGGCAAGCAGCCTGGACTACAATGGCTGGACATGGATGCGGCAATCAAACACTGCACTGCCGGTCTGGGCATCTGGGAGTGGGCCAGTAATGACGAAGGGGGGGATCCCGATGTCGTCATGGGCTGCTGCGGCGACGTGCCGACGCTGGAGACACTGGCTGCGGTCAAGATTCTGCGGCAGCATTTTCCGGACCTGAAAATCCGCGTCATCAATGTCGTCGACCTGATGGCCCTGCAGCCGCAGAGCGAGCACCCGCACGGCATCTCCGACAAGGACTTCGACGTCCTCTTCACCAGGGACAAGCCCATCATTTTTGCCTTCCATGGCTACCCCTGGCTGATCCACCGGCTGACTTACCGCCGCACCAACCACCACAACCTCCACGTCCGCGGCTACAAGGAAAACGGCACCACAACGACGCCTTTCGACATGACCGTGCTGAACGATCTGGATCGCTTCCATCTGGCCGGCGACGTCATCGACCGGGTGCCGAGCCTGGGTTCACGCGCCGCCTACGCCAAACAGCATCTGCGCGACAAGCTGCTCGATCACAAGGCTTATATCGAAAAGCACGGTGAGGACATGCCGGAGATCCGCGACTGGAAGTGGACAGGGAGCAAACACATGACCGCCGCACCAAAGACCTGATTTATGAATAAATTACGTCAACTCTTGATCAATCTACGGTCGAGTTTCTGGTTTTTGCCTTCGCTGATGGTCTTGGGCAGCGTTGTCTTGGCGACGACGTTGATCGAAGCAGACTCAGCCGGAATCGACCGCTGGCTGGCCCAGTGGCCGCGGCTGTTTGGGGCCGGGTCGGAAGGCGCACGCCAGATGTTGTCCATGCTTGCCGGTTCGATGATGTCCGTCATGGGCGTCACGTTCTCGGTGATCCTGGTGGCGTTGTCGCTGGCTTCGAGCCAATATACCTCGCGCATCCTGCGGAACTTCATGCGCAGCCGCGTCACGCAGGTCACGCTCGGCATCTTCGCCGGTATCTTTGCCTATTGCCTGATTGTGTTGCGCACCATTCGCGGAGGGGATGCGGAGTTTGTGCCGAGCCTGGCGGTGTCCTTCGCATTTTTTCTGGCGCTGGGCGGTGTCGGTGCCCTTATTTTCTTTATTCATCACATCGCCTCGTCGATCCAGGCTTCCAGCATCATCGCCTCGATTGCTGACGAAACCATCACGGCCATCGACCGGATTTTTCCGGAAAAAAAGGGACACGGACCCGATGAAGATGAGGATGAAGTTCAGGACCAAGCGCTTCAGTCGCTCGATGAGCGGACCTGGTACACCGTGCCCGCAGAGGGGAGCGGCTACATACAAATCGTGGGCAATGATGCGCTGATCAGCCTGGCGCGCGACTGGAAAACCATCGTGCGAATGGAACGCGGCGTCGGCGCATTCGTTGTGCAAAACACCGCATTGGCTTCGCTCGCCCTGACCTACCCGCCGGATCGGGAAATGATTGCAGCGCTGAATAAGGCCTACAGCATCAACTGCCATCGCACGGTGGAACAGGATCCCGCTTTCGGTATCAGACAAATCGTGGACATTGCATTAAAGGCACTTTCGCCCGGTGTCAACGACACGTCGACGGCCGTAATATGTATAGATTATCTGACGGTGATTCTGGCTCGTCTGGTCAGTCGGCAATTCCCGCTATCGCACTGCTACGATGACGGCGCGCTACGTGTGATCAACCACGTACCAACCTTTGAAGACCTGCTGGACGAAGCGTTCGACCAGATTCGGCGTAGCGCCGAAGGCAATGTCTCCATCATGGCGCGTATGCTCGGCGCCATCGATACCCTCGCCAGCCTGACGAATAGCCCGTCCCACAGACGCGCACTCAAGGCGCAGTTACAGCTGATCGCCGAGTTGGCCGATCGCAGTATCCCATCCAAACATGATCTCGCGCTGATCAAACGACGAATGATTCACGTACGCCAGGCGTTTGAAGCCGAACCCGCTTCGTGCGCCAGGGAAGAAAAAGGGATGGTGTTATGAAACCGACCCGGGAAATGAAAGACGCCCCTCGTGTAGCGAATTCCGGCAGCGTCGTCGCGGTGCGCGGCAGTGTCGTGGATATTCGCTTCGATGATCAATTGCCGCCCATCTACACGTTGCTGCACGCGATGGAAGGGAAAATCGCCATCGAGGTGTTGGCGCAACTCGACGCGCACCACGTGCGAGGCATCGCGCTAACCCCGACCCAGGGACTGGCCCGCGGCATGGTGGTGGAATCCACCGGCGGACCCTTGAAGGCGCCGGTCGGCAAGGACATACTCTCGCGAATGTTCGATGTGTTCGGCAACGTCATCGATCGCAAAGAAGCACCGGAAGATGTCCAATGGCGCTCAGTCCATCAGGCGCCGCCGGCGTTGGCACGCCGCTCAACCCAATCCGAGATCTTCGTAACCGGGATCAAGCTGATCGATGTGCTCATGCCGCTCGAGCGCGGCGGTAAAGCCGGCCTGTTTGGCGGAGCGGGCGTGGGCAAGACCGTTTTGCTTACCGAGATAATTCACAACATGATCGGGCAACAGGAAGGCGTGAGCATTTTTTGCGGGATCGGCGAGCGCTGTCGCGAAGGCGAGGAACTCTACCGCGAAATGAAGGCAGCGGGCGTGCTGCCGAACATGGTCATGGTGTTCGGCCAGATGAATGAACCCCCCGGCGCCCGTTTTCGGGTCGGCCATGCCGCGCTGACGATGGCCGAGTATTTTCGCGATGAAGAACATCGTGATGTACTGCTGCTGGTCGACAACATTTTCCGCTTCATTCAGGCCGGCATGGAGGTGTCCGGCCTGATGGGGCAGATGCCGTCGCGCCTGGGATACCAGCCGACCATGGGTACCGAGCTGGCGCAACTGGAAGAGCGCATCGCCAATACCGATACCGGCGCAATCACCTCGATCCAGGCGGTGTATGTGCCGGCGGACGATTTCACCGATCCGGCAGCGGTGCACACCTTCTCTCACCTTTCCGCATCCATCGTGCTGTCGCGCAAACGGGCGAGCGAGGGGCTTTTCCCGGCCATTGATCCATTGCAGTCGAGCTCGAAAATGGCCACGCCCGGCGTCATCGGCGAGCGGCATTATGCCCTCGCACAGGAAATCCGCCGCACCTTCGCGCAATACGCCGACCTCAAAGACATCATCGCCATGCTGGGCCTGGAGCAGCTGTCGCCGGAAGACCGCAATGTGGTGGCCCGTGCCCGGCGGCTGGAGCGCTTTCTCACCCAGCCGTTTTTCACCACCGAGCAATTTACCGGCCTTGAGGGCAAGCTGGTCAGCCTCGACGATGCGCTGGATGGCTGTGAACGCATCCTGCGCGACGAGTTCAAGGACATGCCGGAGAGCGCGCTTTACATGATCGGGACGATTGCCGAAGCGAATGCCAAAGCCGAAGCCAAAGCCAATTCGGTACCCGAACCCGGAGACGAGCATGCCGCCAGCACGCATGAATCTTAAGGTGCTCCTGCCCTTCAAAGTCTTCGTCGAGAAGACCGGCGTGTCGCGCATCGTCGCCGAGTCACACGAAGGGGCGTTCGGTTTATTGCCGCACCGGCTCGACTGCGTGGCCGCGCTCGCGCCGGGGATACTGGTTTTCGAAACCGAAGCGGATGGTGAGATCTACATGGCTGTCGATGAAGGGATTCTGGTCAAAACCGGCACCGAGGTTCTGGTCTCCGTGCGCAACGCAATTGGGGGAACCGATCTCGGTCAATTACGTGAGGCGGTCGAGCAGGAGTTTCTGGATCTGGACGCACAGGAGAAGAGCGTGCGTTCGGTTCTGGCGAAACTGGAAATCGGATTCATTCGTCGCTTCGCAGCATTTCATCATGAGTGAAAAACCGGAAATCAAGCCCACGCCGGGTGAAACAGAATTCAGTCGGCAAGTAGCCAAGAAGGCCGCACGCAAGCTCAAGGCGCAACGTCATGTCACACAGACCGTCTGGTCCGGCCTGGGCATGATGGGCCTGGTGGGCTGGTCGGTGGCAATCCCCACGCTGCTCGGCGCGGCACTCGGCATTTGGCTGGACAAGAGCCATTCCGGCAGCCATTCCTGGACGCTGATGCTGCTGGCCATCGGCCTGGGCTTGGGTTGTGTCAATGCGTGGCATTGGGTATCGAAGGAAGACCGGGAAATCCGCGAGCAAGAGGAGAACAACCATGAATGAATTCTTGATTCTGGCAGCCGCGTTGATCGCGGGCATGATGCTTGGCGTGTTTTTTTTCGGCGGACTGTGGTGGACGGTTCGCAAGGGGATGGAATCTGAGCGGGTTGCACTCTGGTTTGTTGGCAGCATGCTGCTGCGAACCAGTGTGGTCCTGCTGGGTTTCTATTTTGTCCTGGGGGACGATTGGCGACGATTGGTCGCGGGTCTGCTCGGCTTTGTCGTCGCGCGCATCATTGTGACGCGGCTCACCCGATCAGCGGAACAGGCCAACCCATTTACACAGGATGCCCGTCATGCACCTTAGTCCCGATCAGATCATCTTTTGGCAATATGGGTTCTTCAAACTCAATGCCACGATCGCATTCACCTGGGGGCTGATGCTGGTGCTGACCGGCGGCTCGATACTCGTGACACGAAAATTGTCCCTGGACTTGCAGCGCAGCCGCTGGCAGAATTTGCTGGAAATCGTCGTCACCGGCATCGCGAACCAGATCGAGGAAGTCGGCCTGAGTCAGCCAGAAAAATATCTCGGCTTTCTGGGCAGCTTGTTCCTGTTTGTCGCAATGGCGAGCCTTTTTACCATCGTTCCTGGTTATGAGCCGCCGACCGGCTCGCTCTCGACCACCACCGCGCTGGCGATCTGCGTGTTTGTGGCAGTGCCGATGTTTGGCATCGAGAAGAGCGGCGTGGGCCAATATCTCAACGCCTACCTGAAGCCCTCTTTTTTCATGCTGCCGTTCAATATCATCAGCGAGCTCTCGCGTACGCTGGCACTGGCCGCCCGGCTGTTCGGCAACATGATGAGCGGGACGATGATCCTCGCCATTTTGCTGACCATCACGCCTTTCATCTTTCCGATCGTCATGAATGCGCTCGGGCTGCTGACCGGCATGGTGCAAGCCTACATTTTCAGCATTCTGGCTGCGGTTTACATTGCAGCCGCCACGCGTACCCGCAAGCCTGAAACCGGGCCCGAGACCTTGAACCCTACCGACCATCACGAAGGGAAACACCATGGATAGCACGACGCTCATTGCAATCGCCTCAATCGTCACCGCCGGACTGACCATCGCGCTGGGCAGTATCGGCCCCGCACTCGGTGAAGGCCGTGCCGTCGCCACCGCATTGACTTCGCTGGCGCAACAGCCCGATGCCTCTGCGACGATCACACGCACCTTGTTTGTGGGCCTGGCCATGGTCGAGTCCGTTGCCATCTACTGCTTCGTGGTCTCGATGATTCTCATCTTCGCCAATCCATTCTGGAATCATGTCATCGCCCAGGCTGCAGGCCAGTAAACCATGCTGATCGACTGGTTTACCGTCGCAGCGCAAGTCGTCAACTTCCTCATCCTGGTGTGGTTGTTGAAGCGATTCCTTTACCGCCCCATCCTCGATGCGATCGACGCGCGTGAAAAGCGGATCGCCAAGGAACTCGCGGATGCGGATGCAAAAAAGGCCGAAGCCCAACAGGCGCGCGAGACGTTCCAGAACAAGAACGAAGCATTCGACAAACAGCGAGCCGCACTCTTGAGCCAGGCGGAGGAAGAGGCGAAAGCCGAGCGTCTGCGCCTCATGGACGAAGCGCGGCAGGCGGCCGATACCTTGAGTGCCAAGCGACAGGAAGAACAGAGAAACAAAGCCCACAATCTGAATCAAGCCGTCAGCCGTCAGGTCCAGCAGGAAGTATTCGCCATCGCGCGAAAGGCGTTGACGGACCTCGCCGAGACCAGCCTGGAAGAACGCATGGGCGAGGTGTTTATTCGCCGCTTGCGGGAACTGGATGACCCGACCAAAGCCGACCTCGGCGAGGCCCTCAAGACGGCCACCGACCCCGCGATCGTTCGCAGCGCGTTTGACCTGCCCGCAGCGCAACGGTCTGCCATTCAAAACGCACTCAACGAAACCTTCTCGGCTGACATCCCGATCCGGTTCGAGACCGCACCTGACGTGATCAGCGGCATTGTGCTTACCACCAATGGGCAAAAGCTTGCATGGAGCATCGCCGACTACCTGGCGTCGCTGGAAAAAGGGGTCGATGAACTGCTGAAGAAGCAGGACACACCCGAACCCCCTCCCGAGTCCAACACCGGGAAAAGCGCCGAAGAACATGGAACCTGAGAACCTTCAGACCGTTTTCGACAGCGCGTTTTCTGGAATACGCCAGGCGCGGGAAGCCTTTACGCCTCAACTCAGCCCACGGGAAGTGGGCACGGTCACCAGCATCGCCACCGGCATCGCAAAAGTCTCCGGCCTGCCGGGCGTGGGATTCGAGGAGGTGCTGAAGTTTCCCGGCGATATCTATGGCATCGCATTCAACGTCGACGAGGACGAAATCGGCGTCGTGCTTTTGGGTGACTACTGGCACTTGCAGGCGGGTGACGAAGTCGAACGCAGGGAACACGTGGTAGATGTTCCGGTGGGAGACGGGTTGATCGGACGGATCATCAATCCCATGGGCCGGCCGCTGGATGGCGAGGGCCCGGTGGTTACCGGCGCGCGCCTGCCTGTCGAACGCCCCGCCCCGGCGATCATGGATC
>JAAFGW010000095.1 GCA_010365175.1 Sulfuriferula multivorans
CGCCAGGCCCGATCACGTGGCCGGAAGACGATGCCAATTTTGACGAAGTGTCACGCCAGCGCATTATTTCGCACACCATGCTGAAGCGCGCCGGAGATCCAACCGACATTGCCCTCGCGGTGCGCTTTTTTGCGATGGATACGCACTTTGTGACCGGGCAAGTGCTGGCGGTTGACGGCGGACGCAGCGCCAAGCTTTAAGGATAACGCTTAGCACCTTCAATCCGTAGCCGCTGCCCTTGCGTCGTGGCTGCGCATCTTTCGGTTGGGCCTGCGCACACTGCCGCCCGATCAAACCTTGAACCTATTTCTGGTAAGCCCTGTGACTGATGCTATCAACCCCGTTGTGAACTGGACCGAAGCCGATGAGAGCCAGTCGGCGCGTTGGCGTTCGGAAGGTGGCACCCCGCCACCCAAGCGCGTGATGGTCGTAGACGATCAACTCACGGCGGATGCAGCCTATAGCCTGGCCAGCGAAGGCAACGGGCTGTTGTGGCGGGGCGATTTTCAGAACGCCCGTCAGCTGCTGCAAGCCATGGCGCGCCGTATCGATCGCAAACCGCGCAAAGTCGCTACTTCTCCGACTGAAGCCTTCAACTTTCATCGTCAAGCCCAATCTCAGCGTGCCCGCACCCTGGGGATGTTGCTGCTGCCGCTCGATGCGGATTTCAGTATCCCCCTGCGTCGCGCGCCGAATGTGAAAGAAGCCTGTGCCGAAGCCTATGGTCCGGGCGAAGAAGCCTCCATCGTGTCACTACGTGAATTGCTCGGTGTGATCGGGGCGCATGAATGGCGCAAGAAAGGCGTGGAAGTCGAAGCGATCGAAGACCGCATCCACCCGCACTACGGTGTATTTTCACCCGTGCGGGGTGAATATGTAGGGCTGGTGAATGATGCGCCGCTGCCAACAACCAAGCTGGCGTTCGATATCGGAACAGGTTCTGGCGTACTGGCTGCAGTGCTGGCCCACCGTGGCGTCAAACATGTTATCGCCACCGATCAGGACCCGCGTGCATTAACCTGTGCGCGCCAGAATATCGCGCGTCTTGGGTTGAAGGGGCGCGTGGAGGTGGTTGAAACCGATCTGTTTCCAGAAGGTCGCGCGCCGCTCATCGTCTGCAATCCGCCGTGGGTGCCCGCACGCGCCAACTCGCCGATTGAGCATGCGATTTACGACCCGGATAGCCGCATGTTGCTGGGCTTTTTGAATGGGCTGGCCGCGCATCTGGAGCCGGGCGGCGAAGGCTGGCTGATCCTGTCAGACCTCGCTGAGCACCTGGGCCTGCGTTCGCGGGAATGGTTGCTCGCCGCAATTGAGGCTGCCGGTTTGAACGTGGTGGCGCGCGTTGACGTCAAACCCACGCATCCTCGCGCATCAGATGCCAGCGACCCGCTCCACACTGCTCGCGCGGCCGAAGTTACATCGCTTTGGCGACTCGCCGCACGAAACGCCTGACCCTACATTGCGCCACGCTTTACAGGAACGCATCACCATGAATCCCCGTCGCCACTTATTTACCTCCGAGTCCGTTTCAGAAGGCCACCCCGACAAAATTGCCGATCAGATTTCGGACGCCATTCTGGACGCGTTTCTGAGCGAGGAACCCGAGGCCAAGGTGGCCTGCGAAACCTTCGTTGCGGACAACCTGGTGGTGATCGCCGGCGAGTTCAAAACCGTGCGCAAGGAATTGTTTAACGAGATTCAGGCGCGCGCTGCCGAGATTGCCCGCCAGGTGTTGCGCGACATTGGCTATCGCGACCTCGAAACCGGCATCGATCCCAACACCTGCGAAGTGCAGGTGCGCTTCAACCACCAGTCGATCCAGATTCACAAGGGCATCACCCTGGTCGGCGGCGACATCGGTGCCGGCGACCAGGGTTTGATGTTTGGCTATGCCTGCGACGAAACCCCGGACCTAATGCCCTACCCGGTATGGTTGGCGCACCGCATCGTGCAAAAGCAGGCCGAGTTGCGCAAGTCCGGCGCCATGCCCTGGTTGCGGCCCGACGCCAAAAGCCAGGTCACCGTGGCGTATGAAAATGGCAAAGTGGCCGGCATCGAAAACGTGATTCTTTCCACCCAGATTGAGCGCGACCTCGACCCCGCCTGGGTCGCGCAGGAAGCGGCGCGCGAAATCATCGACCCGCTAGTGCCGCAGGCGTTACGCACGCCCACCTTCAAACTATGGGTCAATCCGGCCGGGCCGTTTGAAATCGGCGGACCCAACGGCGATACCGGCCTCACAGGCCGCAAAATTATTGTCGATACCTATGGCGGTTCGTGTCCGCACGGCGGCGGTGCGTTTTCAGGCAAAGACCCGACCAAGGTTGATCGCTCGGCGGCCTACATGGCGCGCTACATCGCCAAAAATCTTGTGGCCGCAGGGTACGCAAAACGGTGTCTGGTTCAATTGGCGTATGCCATCGGCGTGGCTGAGCCGGTTTCTCTGCTGATTGAAACCTATGGCAGCGGAAGCGTGCCGGATGAAATGCTGGAAGCCATGGTGCGCGGCACCTTTAAACTGACCCCGCGCGGCATTATCGACAGCCTCGACCTGCGACGACCCATCTATCGGAAAACAGCGGCGTACGGGCACTTTGGACGGCCCGAGCCAGAATTCACCTGGGAACGCGTGGATCAGGCAGAAAAGCTCGCGCAGTTCATCGCCTGACTAAAAAGTCAGGGCCATGCATGGTCTACGCCGAGGGCACTGTCACAGATTGAGGACAGCCCCCCCTCGCTCAGGACTTGAATCAGCCCTGACGTTTACCCATCGAATTGCGCGCAAGTTCCAGCCGCGCTGTTTCGTTTTGGACTGATTCAGTTTCGGTTGACGCCGAACCCGATATTGCCGACACCTTGCCTGTGCCGCTTGAAATCGTAGCCACGTCGCCGGAAATTGTGCCGCCTTCCTCCATCATCATCGCGCCGTAACGAATCACGCCGGAGACCTTGCCCGTGGAATAGATGACCAGCCGTTTACGGGCGGTCAGTTCGCCTTCAAAATGGCCGCGCACCTCTGCCACATCGATCTCTGCCTTGCCCGAAAACACACCGCCTTCAGCGATACGAATGTCGCGGCTGTTCATTGACGCCTCTACCCGGCCTTCCACCACCAGAATTTCACAATCGGTGATTTCCGAGCCCTTCAGCTTGATGTTCGGGCCGACGATGAGCTTGTTGCCATCTTCGTTTGGCGCAGGCTGCGCGGGAGCGCTGCTTGCCTTCTCGATCGGCTTGGCGGAATCAAGTGTCGAATCCTTGAAGCGGTTGGTATCGATGCCGGAACGACTGGCTGGCTTGGGATCGGCTTGGGCAGGGCTGGGATGCATGAAGTTTTTGAGCATGGGAATGGATTCCTTCGGTAAGCTGGTTTGCACATACGCGATAGCGCGGTTGCAGCCATGAAACTGGACGCAACATCCTCTATTCGCAAAGTGCGTGCCAATGCCGGAATCGTTCTAATAAACAATTGGATACTGAATTCGATGAGGATAGAACTGGGCCGCAGCCCAGATTATTGTCCCCAGATAGAGACATGGAATTCAGCAGATAAGCGTGATCACAGAATTTCACTCAATAAAACAGATGGGTAGCACGTGATTTGCGTGTCTGCAATGAGCGACAAGGGAAAATGGAAGGGGGCCAAATCCGAAGAGGCGCCCTCTATTTGTGACGTGTTTTCCAGACATAACATGTCCGCATTTACGGCACTACCTGAATAATTCGTTCCCCACTATTCACATGAGTTGAGTGGAGCTCGCTCCATCAGGTTTGGCTCGTGGGCGGTGCGGTGCTGGGTGCGACGGCATTGATCATCGAAGCGGGGATCAAGAAACAACGACGCTGATTTGAAGGCCGGTGTGTAACGAAGAATAAAGGCAACCCGGCGGTTGCCTTTATTCATGCTGTATTCGCACACGCAACGGGGTCCTTGCATGGGTACAGCTTATGCCGCTTCACGCAAGGCCCCCCGGCTGACGCTCTCCCCATCCTCGGGACGCAATGTCCAGAATGAAAGTGACGACAACACCGTGAAAGTCCCCAGCGTCAGAAACGCGTAGTGCAAAGCCGTGGTCACCGCCACGCTATCGGTTTGCGGCAGGTTGCCCAGGTACCAACCGGCGATCAATGATCCGCAGGCCAACCCGAAGCTCATCGACATCTGCTGCATTGAATTGGCGATGGTGCTGGCCATGCTCGAATCGGGCGTATCGATATCGGAATAGGCCATCGAGTTCATGCTCGTGTATTGCAGCGAATTGAAAAAGCCCAACCCCAGCCCCAGCAGCACGATCAACCCGGTTGGCGACGTCGGCCCCACCAGTGCAAACAGGCTCACCACCACGCCGATCATCACCGTATTCACGATCAGAATGCGCCGGTAGCCAAAGCGCGCCAGCATCTGTGAAGAGATGAACTTCATGCCGATGGCCGCTGCCGCAATCGGCATCATCAACAGACCCGACTGCCACGCGGGCATGCCCAGGCCGAGCTGAAACAGCAGCGGCAGCAGAAACGGCATCCCGCCCACCCCCAGGCGCGTAATGAAACCACCCGCCACCGAGACGCGAAAAGTGCGGATGCGAAACAGCGTCAGCCGCAACAGCGGATGCGGATGCTGGCGGGCGTGCAAGAAATACGCACCCAGCAGGCTCAGGCTGAGCAACAACAGAATCGCCGCCGACGTCGCGTCGAGTTGGTGCTCGCCAAATACTTCCAGCAACCATGACAGCAACGCCGCACCACTGCCAAACAGCACAAACCCGATCACATCCAGCGGACGCGGCGTATCGCTGCGGTAATCCGGCATGTAGCGATGCGCCAGCAGCAGCGCCAGCAAACCCACCGGCACATTGATGAAAAAAATGTAGCGCCATGAAAACCAGTGCACGATCAGCCCGCCCACCGTAGGCCCGAGCAGCGGCCCGATCAAGGCCGGGATGATGACGAAATTCATCGCTCGCAGCAGTTCTGATTTTGGAAAAGTGCGAATGATCGACAGCCGTCCCACCGACATCATCATCGCCGCGCCCATACCCTGCAGAATGCGCGCTGCCACCAGCATCGGCGCATTCAACGCCAGCCCGCACAGCATCGAAGCCAGCGTAAACAGCGCAATCGCAATGCTGAACACCCGGCGCGTACCAAAGCGATCAGCCAGCCAGCCGCTCACCGGTATGCAAACCGCCAGGCTCAGCACATAACTCGTCACCGCCGCCTTCAGGCTCAGCGGTGTCACTTGCAAGTTCTCCGCCATCGCCGGCACCGCCGTGTTCACAATGGTGGTGTCCAGTTGCTCCATGAATAGAGCCGCAGCAACAACCCAGGGCAGGTAGGTTTTAACCGTGGAGGGGTTCATGTGCGTGGGCGGGAATGGACTGATCTGAGTAACTCAGTTTACGTCAGGCCAAGAGCGAGTACCCAATATGGGTCATGTGGGGAGCCGATAGCTGCTGCGTATGCTTTCTTACAAAGCTTGACCCTAAGTGCGGATGAAGGTCTATCCCAGGCCTTGGGATATGTCTTTAATCCCATCTGCTATACGTTTCTATGAAAATACTTGGCAGGAGTTTTTCCTGTGGCGGAGGGGCTGGAGCTGCTGAAGGAGCCTGAGTTGCTAAAGTTATGAATGTGTTCCAGGTCAGCTGTTTACCGCGTCAGCAGCCTAAACCAGGACCACGGGTAAGGTGGCTTGTCTTCACGCTGCCGGAAGAATATCGCTGTCTGGTATTGGCGAGGGATTCCTTTTGTT
This sequence comes from Sulfuriferula multivorans, assembly GCA_010365175.1. Lineage (GTDB taxonomy): Bacteria > Pseudomonadota > Gammaproteobacteria > Burkholderiales > Thiobacillaceae > Thiobacillus. Next base: position 5,756 of record JAAFGW010000095.1, read on the forward strand.
GCGGGTCATGGAAGAGTCAAAGCTCTCCGACCGCATTTGTTGTATGTTGACGATGCGGGGAATGCGCATACTTGGTTGCTCGCCCGTGGCTATTTCATTTTCATGTCGCGCCAACATGCCAAGCCGGTGCATGTTTTCAAACGTATTGATCGATGAAAGATGCAGATAGTGACGTCGTCTTTCGACCAGCGCATCAATGCACGTAAGGAAACGGGCCGAGCCGGCCAACGCATGCCACCAGTACAGCAAAGCGCCAGCGCTAATGAACACAACAAGTACGGATGCAGTGGAATACTGTCCAGCAACAGACCAGCGTACGCCGCTCATAGCGAAGCCCGCAGCCACCCCTGAAATGAGGACTGCTGAGATCAGCATGCCGCCGATTACCCCGACGAATCCAAGAACACCAGATGAACGGGTCGCGTTGTTCGGAAGATCTGTAATCCGCCGCTCAGTGAATCGCACGGCGCCCGTATTGTCTGCACATGCGGGGGGCGTTTCCGTAAAATGGGTTTGCATTTCATGAGCGCCAGCATGACGGGTGTTGGCATAATCATCGACGTGATCGGGAGGCGCGAACGCGACAACATCTTTAAGGCTTAATGGCGGGTTCATCTGATTCTTTCACGTGCGGCGTCACAATACCCGTTAGTCTTGCTCCTCTGGTGATACGCCATATGTTTTGGCCCGCTGCGTGTCGCAAATTGACTTCGACACTTCAGCGTGAAGCAAGTCTATGCTCCGTCCCAAACGGTCTCCATCCTTGATTACTGAGAAGTTTGTCAGCCTTGATTGGTGCGCAGGTAGGATAAGTCTGACGCTCGTCGGCCCCGTTCTGTCAGCATGCCGTGTAGACGATAGGCACGACCAGACTACACAGAGGGAGTCGCCATGCGCCTTAACCTGGCTTTGGGGGCAGGCCTAGTCTTCTGTTGCAAAAGGCAAGGCCTGCCCCTGGAGCTCACAATTTATTTTTTTCTGCGCGACTTCTTATCCGCAGGCCTGCCGTAAGGCGTTTGGAGTAGCTGGTCTCGATAATCATCCGCGTTCTTGATACGCGGCCATGTCGAATTGAGCAGCGCTAGCCACTCTTGCTCGTCCATGAATGGCGCGATATCGATTAAAAATGGCAATGCTTGCGCGTCCTCTGTTTGGTCGAGAAAGCCTTTAGCGTCTGCATAGGGAAATTTATCGAGGTGTCCGATCATGGCTCGCCATTCCTAAAAGGTGAGTAGATCGACTCTACCTGAAAGAGAGCCCACGAAGAAAGTAATGGGTGGTTGTTGGACCGGTTTGCACTGAGTAAATAATGGTGTCGACCCCATTATTTTAGGACTGCAAAAGACCGACGGAGTCGCCATGGAATCCGTCGAAAAAGGCGGCTTCTTCCGATGCAGTTGGGACCGCGTTCGCTTGTTCCTCAAACGCCAGGTTGGCTGAAAATCTGCCGAGTAGGTGTAGGGATTTTCAGGCCGCTCCTGTGGTCTTTTTCAGGCGCAACCTTCGCGTAATCGAATGACCGGCATAGCTTAAACGCGAGCTGATCATTAGATATTTGGCTTCACACCTTGTGCATTCATATCTGACAGGTTGTTCAGCGCACGCTTACAACCATCACTCGTGCTCGCCGATAGTCCCCTGCATTGCTCTCCGGATAATGGGTCTTACAGGCTTCTCATCATACCGCCCAGGATAGACATGGCCGGCGTTCAGATTCGCAGTCTGCATCCCATGTTTACATGTTTATTACATGTTTAATTGTTTGCACCCAAGGAGTAACAACATGAAAATGAAATCTTTGCTTTCGGGTTTTGGACTGCTGGTAGTCAGTGTGAGCCCTCTCGCTGCACATGCTGAAATCCTGCAATTCAATGCGCTGTTAAACAGCGCCAACTCAGTGCCTGCGCTGACAAATCCCAACACGGCAGCCAGCGGCCTCTCCACCCTGTTTTATGACACCCTGACGAATACCTATGATTTCACCTTATCGGCGTTCTCCCTGAGTGGATCCGTTACTGGCATGCACATCCACGGCCCGGCAAACACAACGCAGTCGGGCGGTGTGCTTGTGGATATCAATATGGCACCGTTTCAAAAATTCAATAGCGGCAGCACCCTGCTGCTTGGTGGTGATGATGTGACCAGCTTCGGTTTTGTGGCATCAGCCAATGGCCATCCGGGGCAGTCCTTTCTCAATACGCTCAACTCAGGTTTGACCTATGTCAACATTCACACAGCAATGTATCCCGGAGGGGAGATTCGTGGCCAGCTACTGCCTTCGGCTGTGGCAGCGGTTCCCGAGCCCCAGGTCTGGGCATCCTTGCTTGTAGGGATGGGGCTGGTCGGATTTGTCACACGCCGGCGTTTGAGGACGCGGGCCCTGTAAATTCAGCGGATTCAAATCCGCGCGCTGGACTTTGCCGCGATAGGCAATACCTAACCCTGAAGTTGATTGATTAGGGCAGATGCAGAGTCATATTTTTGTTAATCGTTGAAGGAGAGTACTGATGAACTGGGATCGTATTGAAGGAAACTGGAAACAAGTTAAAGGTAAGATCAAGGAGCAATGGGGCGAGCTGAGCGATGACGAGATCGATGTCATCGGAGGCCGCCGCGACCAACTTTCTGGCAAGGTGCAGGAACGCTATGGCCTGGCCAAGGATGAAGCCGACAAGCAGGTCGACGATTGGCAGCATAGCGCCGACGATAGCTGGTTCAATAAGTAATCAGTTGAGCCAGGCTTGCCTGGTGCAGGCGTAAGAAAAAGGGATGTCCACCATCAGTGGGCGTCCCTTTTTTATTTGATGCCAGCCTTGGTTTGGATATTTCCGGCGAACAGACGCTCCGGCCCTGTGGCGGCATCCCACGGTGCTTTCCCCGGGACTTGAATAAATAGCGCGCTTTCGAGACCGGGGCAGACGCAAGACCGGCAGCTTTAAACTGTTACATTGGATTAACGGGATGGAAGTTCGTTATCTTCGTTATCTATTTTTTGATGCAAAGATTTACGCGCCTCTTTCGCCATGCCGGTGTATCCGGCGCGAATGCGTTCGAGTTCTTCGGGTTCCAGTTCTTCCAGGTCAAGCAGCGAGTTGTGCGCGCCCCGTGCCGCGCGGATCAGTTCGTCGAGCTTGATATGCATGGCTTCAGCGTCGCGATTCTGTGTGTTCTGAATCAGGAAAACCATCAGGAATGTAATGATGGTGGTGCCCGTGTTGATCACAAGCTGCCAAGTGTCGTTGAAATCAAACAGAGGGCCCGTGATACCCCATACAGCAACAATCGTCACCGCAATGACGAAGGCCCAAGGCCCGCCGGTGATGCGTGCAGTACCCTGAGCAAAACGCGAAAAAAGGCTTTTGTTCTTTATGGCGCTCATGCACCCTCCAGAGAATGCGATTTCGGAAGCCGGCGGAATGGCCCGGCGATCAGGTTTTGATTGGGCGCGTATTCTCACGTTGCCGTCTGGAATATACGCCAGATAATTCAGCTCACATCCTTGACGTTGGTTGCATGGGAAGCTTGGGGCCTACAGTCAGCAAGGCCAGAGTCAGCAGCAACCCAAGTTGGGTCTTTGTCATTTGGATCTCTTAAAAAATGATAAGGGGTTCGACCCGCTCCGCTTAAAGATTCATGGGCGGCATTGGAGACGCGGTCGTTTCTTTTTCCTGGCATGCTTGGTTCTTCCAGCTGATCGCTAATTTAAGAGCCAAGGCCGGCTGACGTAATCAGCCGGAGACTACCGCTTTGTAAGACACTCCTTTTCCCTGCGTGGGGGACGGCCTATTCTGCAAACCATTCCGTCTACAACCGGGTTGGCCCAAGATAGATCTGCGGGGGAATACTAGAATCAGGATTCTGCTCGACTTTGGGGTCAGACCTGACCCCAGATTTCCGTGTTTGAATCCAGCCGCCATCGGAGGCGGTCGGCTGGAATAATTTGATAGCCATCTCCTAAGCGACCAAGCGGAGTGCGTAAAGCATGCCGAAAAGTGCTTCTGGGTAGTACCGGAAGCTTACTACCAA
>JAAFGW010000096.1 GCA_010365175.1 Sulfuriferula multivorans
ATCAGACTTTGATCTGGCCAGTCAGTGCATCAACGGCTCCGGATGAAATCCAGCGCTGCATCCCGTAGGCGCAGAACTAAATCAGCAACACAGCCCTCATTGCGTGCATAGGGGCGGGCATTGGCTGACGCGTTCTACTATTTTGGCGTGCTCAATATGCTTGCCTTTGATGCTCAGAGCATCAAGCCGTTGCATAGCACGTCAGCTTCACTTTTCCCAAGGCACCATCGTTTTAAAACCAGTGCGCTTTAACATCCAAGCGACGATGCTGTCAGGAGAATCACCTGACAGCTCGGCACGCTAATCGCACGAGAACTGCATGCCGGAGCAAGTAGGCCGTGAAGCCGGTATTCAAGATCATCAACCGGTTGATGGTGCTGCGGGCGATTGGAAGACAGGGATGACGGCGATAGCCTGAGTAATCAACTTCTGCCATGTGACATGTTAGAAACATGGGCCAAAGATTTTCCGAAAATTCGGAACTCTGTTGCTATAGAGCAGACGTAAAAATCGTCGCGATTAAGAAATCCTGTTTTGACATTGCCGGAATTGGAGTTTTCTCGAAACTCCCACGAAATTTTCTTTGATGAAAATCGGAGTGATGTTTTCCGGGCAGTGGTGAACTTGGTCCCACACTAAGGGCGTTTGAAAAAGGCGGCAATCTCTCCCACGATGCCGCGTCGGAACGCCAGCACACAGATAATGAAGATCAGCCCAGTGACCATCGTCACCGACTCGCCGATTGACTTGAACCATTCGATGCTGGTCACAGCTGCCAGCCAGGTGCCCAAGTCACCTAGCTTGTTTTCCAGCGAAATGATAATCAGCGCACCAATGATAGGGCCGAGCAGCGTGCCCAAGCCACCCACCAGGGTCATTAGTACCACCAACCCCGAGAGATTCCAGTGCACGTCGGTCAGCGTCGCAAAACCAAACACCAGCGTCTTGGTCGAACCAGCCAGTCCAGACAAAGCCGCAGACAATACAAACGCCATAAGCTTGTACTTGTTGACGTCATACCCAAGAGAAATGGCGCGCGGCTCGTTTTCCTTGATTGCCTTCATCACTCGTCCAAACGGCGAATGCACCGTGCGCATGACCAGTGCAAACGAACCCACTGCGATGGCCAGCACCAGGTAATACATGTTCAAGTCACTGGCCAGGTTAACCACGCCCAGCAGCTTGCCGCGCGGTACCCCTTGCAAACCATCTTCACCGCCAGTGAACGGTGCCTGCAGGCAAATGAAATACACCATCTGCGCCAGTGCCAATGTGATCATTGTGAAGTAAATGCCCGTGCGACGGATCGCCAGCAACCCCATGACCAATCCGATGGCAGCTCCGGTTGCCGTGCCCAGCAAAATTCCAACTTCAGCCGGTAGGCCCATCTTGCTGAGAACATGTCCGGTGATATAAGCGGCGCTGCCGAAAAGTGCTGCATGACCGAATGACAGCAATCCGGTATAGCCGATCAACAGATTGAACGCCGAGGCAAACAGGGCAAAGCACATCACATTCATCAGAAATATCGGATATATGAAGAAGGGTGCTGCGATCAACGCGGCCAATGCAATGGCATAACCAATTCTGATATTCGTCATCTAGTGCTTCCGTTTACTTTTCTTTGCCAAACAAGCCGGCGGGACGTATGAGCAATACGACGCCCATGAGGATGAACACCACGGTTGCTGATAGCTCGGGATAAAACACCCGAGTGAACCCTTCGATCACCCCGAGCCCGAGACCCGTCAGGATGGAGCCCATGATGGAGCCCATGCCGCCAATGACCACGACAGCAAACACCACGATGATCAGATTCGATCCCATCAACGATGAGACCTGCATGATGGGTGCTGCCAGTACCCCGGCAAAAGCCGCCAACGCCACACCAAAACCGTATGTCAAGGTCACCATTAGCGGTACATTGATGCCGAACGCCTCAACCATCTTGGGATTTTCAGTGCCGGCCCGTAGATAGGAACCAATCTTGGTTCTTTCAATCACAAACCACGTGGCGAAACACACAGTTAGCGAAGCCACTACGACCCAGGCACGATAGTTTGGCAACATCAAAGAACCCACGTCTGTGGCGCCGGACAGGAGTGCGGGAACCTGATACGGTTGACCAGAAACTCCATAAAAAGAGCGGAATACACCTTCCAGCAGTAGCGTGATGCCGAAGGTCAGCAATAGACCGTAAAGGTGATCGAGCTTGTATAACCAGCGCAACATTGATCTTTCAATCAAGATGCCGAAGACGCCTACGACTATCGGAACGATGATTAGCGCGGCCCAGTAATTGATGCCGAAATAGTTCAACCCCATCCACGCAAAGAATGCGCCCATCATGAACAATGCGCCATGAGCAAAGTTGATGATATTTAACAAGCCAAATATGACTGCCAGGCCAAGCGACATCATCGCGTAAAAGGACCCGTTGACCAAACCGAGCAGCAACTGGCTCAACATCAAAGGCCATGGAATGCCAAATATTTCCATATTTTTTCCTATACTCCGAGCAATTCACTAAGCACCGGCATCTTGGAATCAAGCTCGGAGGCCGCGAACGTCTCAACAACCTGCCCATGTTCCACAACATAGAACCGGTCTGCCAATGGCGCGGCAAATCTGAAATTTTGTTCCACCATCACGATGGTGTAACCCTTGGCCTTGAGCGTCACAATCATGCGGGACAGCGCCTGCACGATCACTGGCGCAAGACCTTCAGATATTTCATCCAGTAATAACAACTTAGCTCCGGTGCGCAGGATTCGTGCCACCGCCAGCATTTGCTGTTCGCCCCCGGACAGCCGTGTACCTTGGCTAGCCTTGCGCTCGGCCAGGTTCGGAAACATGTCGTAAATTTCTTTCACCGACATGCCTTTGTCTGTCTTTGATACGGACGGCGGCAATAGCAGGTTCTCTTCCGTTGTCAGCGATGAAAATATCGCGCGTTCTTCTGGACAGTAACCTACCCCCAGGTGCGCTATCTTGTACGTCGGTAAATTGATCGATTCGACACCGCCGATTCTGATTGAACCTTTCCGGGCGCCCGTCAGTCCCATAATCGCGCGCAAGGTTGTCGTGCGTCCGGAACCGTTACGCCCAAGCAACGTGACGACCTCTCCCTGGTTCACCGTGATATTCATGTCCTGCAAAATATAGGACTCGCCGTACCAAGCCTGCAGGTTCCTTATTTCCAGCGCTATTCCCATCTTGCGTTCTTTTTCGACAATCGATTTCGGTTCTGCCGCAGTAGTCATCAATGCGCTCCTTCCAGAGCACCGGACGTCGTCCCCATGTACGCCTCCATCACTTGCGGATTGCGCGATACTTCGAGGTAGCTGCCTTCAGCGAGCTTTCCGCCGCGCTGCAAAACGGTGATCTTGTCGCAGATCCCGGCCACCACGTTCATGTTGTGTTCGACCATCAGAATGGTGCGTCCGACCGAAACTTTTTTAATCAGCTCAGTGACACGATGCACATCCTCATGTCCCATGCCTGATGTTGGCTCATCGAGGAGCATCAATTCCGGCTCCATGCCTAGCGTGGTGGCGATTTCGAGTGCGCGCTTGCGCCCGTAGGGCAAATCGACGGTAACTGTGTCGGCGAATTCGGTCAGATCGACCTCAGCCAGCAGCTGCATCGCGCGCTCATTCAGGCGTGCCAATGTGCGATCGCTTTTCCAGAAATGAAATGAGGTTCCAAGCGTGCGTTGCAGGCCAATGCGGACGTTTTCCATCACCGACAACTGTGGGAACACTGCTGAAATCTGGAACGAGCGAATAATACCCAGCCGCGCGATTTGCGCTGGCTCCGCGGCAGTGATGTCACGGTTGTTGAATAGAATTTCTCCCGTGGTGGGTACCAGGAACTTCGTGAGCAAATTGAAGAATGTTGTCTTCCCTGCACCGTTGGGTCCGATCAATGCATGAATATGCCCGCGTTGCACTTGCATATTGATGTCGTTGACAGCCGTGAACCCCTTGAAATCCTTGGTCAGGTGCCTAGTCTCCAATATCACGTCAACCATCTTGGCTCCCGTATGTTCATGTGTTTCAATTCAACGGGCTGGCACAGACGGGGCTGCCATCGCACGTTTGAGTAGGCTCGGATTGAAACCGGCGTGTTGCCAACACGCCGGTTTAAGCTCTGAAGTTCTAGCGGTTTATTTCCAGAGGGCGCACTTCGACTCGGCCTTGGTCATGTAGACCTGATCCCCAGGGACTGTCTGGATCAGTTTTGCATAGTCCCACGCGTACTTTGATTCGGCCGGAGTTTTTACCTGCATCAGGTACATGTCATGGACCATCCGCCCGTCGGGACGGACGACGCCATTTTTGGCAAACATGTCATTGATCTTGGTCTGCTTAAAGTATGCCATCACTTTATCTGCATCGGTGCCGACTGCCTTCACGGCATTGAAATATTGCATCGTTGCAGAGTAATCGCCCGCATGGAACATGGTCGGCATCTTCTTCATTTTTTCGAAATAGCGTTTTGACCATTTACGGGACTCGTCGTTCTGATCCCAATACCAACCGTCGGTGAAATACAGTCCTTGTGCCTGTTGCAGCCCCAATGCATGAATGTCCGTGAGGAACATCAGCGGGGTGGCAACTTTCATCGATTTGGTGATGCCAAATTCGTTTGCACCCTTGACGATGTTGATAAGATCGCCACCGCCTGCTGCTACACCAAGAACCTCTGCCTTTGATGCCTTTGCCAGAAGCAGGAACGACGAAAAATCGGTAGCTCCCAACGGATGCCGGGCGGCCCCAAGGACGGTACCTCCATTGGCTTTGACCGTTTGGGTAGAGTCTGCTTCCAGCGAATGTCCGAATGCGAGGTCGGTAGTCAGGAAATACCAGCTTTTACCCCCTTGCTTGACGATCGCGGTGGCGGCAACCCTTGCGACCGAAACGGTGTCGTAGGTGTATTGAATCGTGTACGGATTGCATTCTTCATTGGTGAGTCGTGTTGTGCCCGAGCCAGCCGAGATGAATACGCGTTTTTTCTCGGCGGCAATTTTCGCCATTGCCAGAGCTGTTGAGGAGTTGGAGCCACCAACAACAACATCAACCCCTTGCTGGTCGTACCACTCGCGCACCCTGTTTGCCGCAATTTCAGGCTTGTTTTGGTGATCGGCGATCAGCAATTCAATTTTCTTGTCGCCGATTTTTCCACCTATATCGGCAATTGCCAATTTCATCGCCTCCACGCCGCCTGGGCCGTCCAGGTCAGCGTAGACGCCAGACAGGTCAGTGATGAAACCAATCTTGATGACATCATTAGCTGCCATGGCGATGTTTGTTAAACAAAGCGTCATTCCAGCGGCTGCTGCAAGGATTTTTGTTTTTGGCTTTATGTTCATTGTCTTCTCCATTGTTGAAAAACAGGGTTTTCTAAACGCTCGCTACCCTTTCGTCTGGACTTAAACAGTCCCTACAAGTCAGGGCATTTTGTGTCCGCTTTCAGACAAGCAAAAACTTTCACGATCCGTCAATCCTCAATCGCGTAGAACAGATCGGCAAGTCACGCGGGTAAGCAGGGCTCTTCTGGCCCCATCATCGTGACTAGCCACTCACCCATGGTTGGTGGGGCTTCTGACCGTTAGGTTACTGTGATTTGACTTCCACGGTTCCCTTGCAACTTGCTCGAATGTCTCACAGTAATCGTCTCAAGGTCCAATGATCGATTCTGATTGATCCATTTCGATTTGTTATATCTGAAATGGCTGATGTCTCGACGTTTTTACATCGATAGGTATTGCTGAAAGTGATTCGGTGTAAAGTGTCGCGTTGGCTATTGGCTCCAAGTAGACGCCGCTAGAAGTTTGGGTCGCGTCGGGTCTAATCCGCGGTGATTTAGCAAGAACAGCCCTTGCAAAGTACTCAAACCTGCCGCTTTTCTCACATCCAATGGCTCGCCATTGAATCCACTGGACTTTGTTCAATACGTAGATGGCTTCAGTTAGTGAGACCCGACCCAAGAGATTCGTTGATGTTGGGTGACGAAGTTGATTTAGGACTTGCGATGGCGGCCAAGTTCCGCTTGGCTGAAAATCCGCTGGACAAGTTCAGGGTCTCGTGCGCCCAGCGCGAATCAGTGTTCCTGCGCTCAAGCCCTTGAGGTGTCGCATTCTGATTGCTGAATCCGGCACCCGCGCGCATGCGCACCGCGGGTCTAACCTTGCTCCGTTTTGTGGTGGCGCAATTCTCACAGCGCTTTAAGCCTGCAGAAAACTTGGGGTGATTTGATGAGTTGTCGTTTGCCAGCAGATAGGTATAGCAAATCGAAATGGGCTAATTCCAATTGGTTATTGGACGTTGCCGCTAGTTCTGTGCCATCCTCAACTTGTTCAGGGCGTGCGAGAAGTTTGCTGTCGAATACTTTCGCATCAGTCCAATCGTAATGAGCAGTACGCCTGGCGGGAAGTAAGCTCTCCATGACCCATACCAAGAGACTCAAAAATTCAGTCTGTACGCACAGGTTCTATCAGGCGGAATGGTGAAAAAAGTTCACGATATCGCAAAGGCTTCGACGCCGCAATGCATCTCAATAACCAAATTTCTGGAAAGGCACGTTCATGACTCTACATAAAAATTATATAGGTGGCGAATGGGTTGCTGGTGTTGACGCCAGTGTCAATATCAACCCCTCTGACACTAACGATGTTATCGGCGAGTTTTCAAATGCTTCCCGAGAGCAGGTAGCCGATGCGATTGGTGAGGCTCGCAAGGCGCTCGTCAAGTGGTCGGGCTACACGACGCAAATGCGCTCCGATATCCTCAGCAATATCTCGATCGAGCTGTTCAATCGCAAGGAAGAATTGGGAGAGCTGCTGGCCAGGGAAGAGGGCAAGACCCGTGCGGAAGCCATTGGGGAAGTTGCGCGAGCTGCCAATATATTCCGTTTCTTCGCCGGGGAAACGGTGCGAATCGGTGGCGAGAAACTGGCTTCGGTTCGATCCGGGATTGACGTGGAGGTCTCGCGTGATCCGGTCGGGGTAGTGGGCATCATCACACCGTGGAACTTTCCGATCGCGATTCCTGCCTGGAAGATTGCGCCGGCGCTCGCGTTCGGCAATACCGTTGTATTCAAGCCGGCTGAATTGACGCCCGCGTCCGCATGGGCGTTGACAGAGATCATCGCGAAGGCCGGTGTTCCTGAGGGAGTTTTTAATCTTGTGATGGGTAGTGGCCCGATCGTCGGGCAGGCCATTCTTGATGGTGTCGATGCAATTACATTCACTGGTTCAGTCAAGACCGGTCGCAGTATTGTGCAGCGCGCCACCGAACGCATGATCCGGGTGCAGGCGGAAATGGGGGGGAAGAATCCGCTGGTGGTATTGGATGATGCCGACTTTGATACTGCGGTTTTTTGCGCAGTGGATGGTGCGTTCTTTCAGGCGGGGCAGCGTTGCACCGCTTCGAGCCGTCTGGTCGTAACTGACGGAATTCATGACCGTTTCGTGGAGGCTGTGGCGCAGCGTCTTGATAAACTTGTGATTGATCATGCATTGAAAGCCGGAACGCAGATCGGGCCGGTGGTCGATCAGAGGCAGCTGGATCAGGACATGCGTTATGTGGATATTGGCATTCGCGAAGGCGCCAAATGCCGGGTGGCTGGCACCACGCTCAAACGCGAAACTCCAGGCTTTTATCTTTCTCCCACACTTTTCGTTGACACCACGAACGAGATGCAGATCAACCGCGAGGAAATATTCGGCCCGGTCGCTTCCGTGATTCGAGTCAAGGACTATGACGAGGCGTTGTCGATTGCGAATGACACGGAATTTGGCCTGTCCGCAGGCATCTGCACTACTTCGCAAAAGCATGCGCGTCATTTTCAGGCCAACATCCAGTCCGGGTTGAGCATGCTCAATTTGCCTACAGCTGGGCTGGACTACCACGTTCCGTTTGGCGGCCGAAAAGGTTCGAGTTATGGTGCACGTGAACAAGGGCGATACGCGGTCGACTTTTACACCATTGTAAAGACGTCGTATTTGGCCGTCTGATTGGCCGCGGCACATAGATTTAGAAGATGAAGATAATTAACCAAAGGAGCGCGTAAAGTGGCTGAAGATAATAAACAGGCGATCACGGTGGGTTTCATCGGTTTGGGTCGGATGGGGCGCGGCATGGCATCTAATCTGTGCCGAAAGGGATTCAGCCTCGTTGTCTACGATATCAATTCGAAGGCAGTTCAGGAATTGGTTAAGTTGGGCGCCCAAGGTGGTAAGAGCATTGCCGAAGCATCTAAAGATGTCGATGTGATCATCACAATGCTTCCCAATTCGGCCATCGTTCAAGAAGCCGTCACCGGACCCGATGGCATCTTGGCTCACGCGCGTGCCGGAGCTATCGTTATGGATATGAGCACAGTTGATCCTCAGGTTACCGATCATTTGGCAGATGCGGCGAAAAAGAAAGGTTTGTCCTTTGTTGACGCGCCAGTTGGCCGTCTGGCAAGTCATGCGGATCGCGGCGAGTCCCTTTTTATGGTGGGAGCCGCTGCACTCGATTTCGAGCGTGTCAAACCGTTGCTGGAAGCCATGGGTTCCACGATCCATCATTGCGGCGTGATCGGCACTGGCACGCGTACCAAACTCGTCAACAACTATCTGGCGGTCGTCTCCTGTCAGCTCAATGCCGAGGCACTGACATTGTCGCAACGCTTCGGCCTTTCTTTAGAGAAAACCCTGGACGTGATTTACGGTACCACTGCGACCAATGGTCAACTCAAGATCGCATGGCCAGAGAAAGTTCTGAAAGGCGACATCACGCCCGGATTCACGATTGACCTCGCGCATAAAGACCTCACCCTCATCATGGAAGCCGCAAATAGCGTGAAAGCGCCTATGCCCATCGGCGCAGCGGCTCGCGAAGCCTACAGTACCGCTCGTGCAAGGGGTTTTGGACAGAATGATTTTTCTGCGATGCTGGACGCATGGTGTGATGTTTCTGGGACTGAGAAGGCGCGTCTGAAAAGTTAGCGTAATTCAATCCAAGCAAATCCTGATTCCCGGAGGGTGCCCCGATTTATCAGTAAACGAGGTTTCAGTTAGGGTGTCAGGGCTTGGGTATTGAATCGTACGGGGGCGAATTGCTTCGCTGTCGGCGGTGTTCGTCTCGATCGCCCCCTAAGCGGGCTGCGTCCCGCAGACGTTGCTCGAAGGACCCAAACGCGTGGAGGTCGGCGGCAGATGACGCCAGGGCGTGACGCCTGCCGAGGCCAAACGTGTCAACAGCTAGGGGCGTTTGGTCAAGAAATTACGCCGGATCAACGAGAGTTTGAAGCTGACCAGCCGTTTTCGCCCAGACGGATCTCGACCGCGGGTTCAAGCCTGAGAGTCTTCATCGACAAACATCGTCGAACCCGCGCGGTGGACCCGATCAACAAAGTCCTGCAGATCCCCCCGCTAGCTACCGGCGCCATGCGGCCCAGAAGCACAATCCCGATTTGGGCTGTGCGCGCCTGCAACACGATGACGCGCCGCAAACCGTGATCAAACGCGTCTGGCGTGGCCACAAACAGGGCTACGGTGTCAATAAGGTCTGGAAGCAGCTCCAGCGTGAGCACATTACGGTGGCGCACTGCCCGGTCCATCGCCTCATGCGCCACCTGGGGCCTGCGTGGGGCCCCAGACCCGGTCAAATCTGCGCACAACGAACGGCGACGCCACTGAGGCCTGTCCGCTGGACCGGGTTGGTCGGCAGTTCAAGGCTGATCGGCCCAACCAGCGGTGGGTTTCTGACTTCTCCTG
>JAAFGW010000097.1 GCA_010365175.1 Sulfuriferula multivorans
TTGCGGCATGTGGCCCGCGAAACGCAACTTCAGAGTGTCGCCAGCACCTACCGTATTAGGCAGACGCATGGCCACATTTTGTCCGCCGACTTCGACCAGGGAAATCCCATTGGTGAGGCTTTTGACCAGCCCCGTCAGCGTCTGGCCGATTTTAAAATGCTCAAATGCGGCACGCGGCGCAGCCTGGTCGCGTTCGGTGCTGTCCAGAACAGGCTGGACAGCCAGAATTTGGGACAAGGCCTGATTGGGCAACATGGGGCGTTGGTCTTAGAGTCGCTGCGACCCGTAAGCCTGAACGCTACGCTGACCTGTTTGTGACAGGTGTAGTCGGTTCTGCAATTCGTGCAGACGCGGTTCGGTTAACGCGCGGATTTTGGCGTCGTTTTGCAGGATGGTGCGAATGATTGAAATCTTGGTGCGCTGCTCGTTTTCGTTGAGTGATACTGGCGTGGCCTGCATCAGATTGCCTACATAACTCTTGCAGCGCAGTTCCAGTGCCGCCAGGTCATCCCATTCGCCCTGGCTGGCTGCATTCAGCATGGTGCCTGTCAGTTCAGAGAGCGTTTCATACGTGCTGATGATTTCGTTGCTGGTCATGACAGTCTCCGGTTCAGGCGGCAATAGAGTGGGAAGAATGCGGCGCAGGGTGGCCTGAGGTGCCTATTTGATTCCAGGCTTCGTGCAATTCACGCAGCAGGCCCAGCACCTCTTCGAGCGGCGCGGTTTCATTCTTGATATGGGCCAGCATCAAGCGCTTGTTCATGTACTCGTACAGCGCATCCAGTTGTTGTGCGATGTCGCCGCCCTGTTTGGGGTCGAGCGCGGAGCGCAGCCCTTCCAGAATAATGGTGCTGGCCTTGCTGATGGCAGCGGATTTCTTCTCAATGTTGCCTTCGTTGATGTGCTTGATAGCCATCCGCACTGCAAACTCGGCCCCTTCATACAGCATGATGATGAGCTTGTGGGGGCTGGCCGCGACTACGCCGGTTTCAAGTCCGACATTGGCATAAGCATGGGCTGCGCTTCGGGTATTGGTGTACACGTCTATCTCCTGAATTATCTTCTGCTGCTGCCAGGCAGGTTGTCCAACTGCTGGGTCAGAAAAGCACTGGTGCTGTTCATGCTGCTGAGCATGGTGTCAAGCGCGGTAAACTGCGCGCGGTAGCGTTTTTCGATATTGATCAAACGCGCCTCCATTTCGGTGCGGCGCTTGCCGATATCCGTGATCGACCGTCCAATGCCTTCGGTGCGCGCGGCAAGGAGACCATCGGTGTCGAGAATGGATGTCGCCCATTTGCTCAACGACGAGGCATAGCCCTGGGAATAATTCAGCACGCCGCGGTCGCCAGTCGTGCCGCCATTGATGAAGATGCCCAGTCCCTGTGCATCGCCACTGGCTGCGCTCAATAGCTGACCTGATCCGGTGGCACTTGCGCCGCCTATCGAACCTGCCACATCCACGCCATCGGTTGGCGTGCTGCTATTCAGACCCAAAGACAATGCTGCCGATCCACCCGTAATACTGACACTTGAGGTCGCTCCGTATTTCAACGAAGTGAGGGTGAATTTGCCCGCATTTTCTGCAATGGCAACGGCAATACTCAAATTGCTTAGTGCGTTTACGCCGTTGATCTTTGCCTGCATTTCGGTGGCCAGAGCCTGTGCGGAACTGTAGGTGCCAGGCGACAAGGTAATCGATGCATTGATTCCATTGACCACCACATCGAGCACGTCGTTGTTTCCGCTGACGATGTTGAGTGGCGTAGCAACGGTATTTGCGCCAACGGATTTTCCCTGCGTGGCAATTTGGGTGACATTCACCGCATAATTTCCGGGCTTGCTGCTGCTTGCGCCGTTAAAGCCAACCAGGCTGTCCGTGCTCTTGCCGACCGACGCAAACAGGCTCGCGATGTCGTCAAAGTTGTTGTTCATCGCATCGGTGAGCCGGGGCTGATTCACGGCCAGGCTGCCATCTTTCTGAAAGGCGACGCCCACACTCGACAGGGTGGTCAGATTGCCTGGCGTGCCGGCCACTGAGCTGCCGATGATGCCGCGCAACTGGGTCTGCAACGAGCGCACCGTGGCATCGCCCTGCAGAATCGCACCGCGCTGATTGGCCGCATCGTAGGCCGAAACGTTTTTCAGCGTGGTAGCCAGATCGTTATAGGCCTTCACAAACCCGGAAATGGAATTGCTGATCGTATTGGTGTCACGTGCCACGGTCAGAGTGGTGGGCGAGGTGGTGACCTTGTTCAGGTTCAACGTTACGCCTTGCACCACATCGGATACCGAATTGGACGATTTGCTCACCGCCACACCGTTGATCTTGAAGTTGGCGTTTTGTGCCGATACCGATTCGGACAGGGTCTGTGTGCCTGCCGGATCATGCCCCAGCAGACTGTCGATTGCGGCATCGCCGCTGACCGATATCTTGATGCTGTTGCTGATCCCTTGATTGTCTGACGAAAGTGCAAGGCGGTAAGGCGTGCCGCTACCGTCATTGATGATGGTTGCCGTCACTCCGATCTTTGCTGCGTTAATAGCATCGCGTATGCCTTGCAGCGAGTTGTTGCTGCTATCGAGGGTGATGCTCCTGGTGCCGTTGCCGTTCGATGCAAACGAGGCGCCGCTATAGGCACCATTGGTGAGCGTGCCGCCGCTGATGGTGCCAAAATCGAAGGTGACCGTGGTGGCGGCGCCGCTACCAATGGCCGCGGTGCTGCTGATCTGTCCGTTAGCAACCAGCTTCTGCGCTTGGGCAAGGCTGGTCACTTCCATGGAATAAGTGCCCGCCACCGCAATGCTGGTGGCTGAGGCAGAAAAAACAGAGGTGTCCGAAGCCGTGGCCGTCAGCGTCTGAAACTTGCTGGCGCTGTTCAGACCCTGCAGTGCAGTCTGAAAGCCCGACACCGCGCCTTTGACACTGCCATAGGCTGAAAGCTTGGCCTGGTAGCCCGCCTCCTTGGACGAAAGCTTGGTGATCGGCTGCTGCTCGACCGTCATTAACTGCCTGACAATGCTATTGACGTCCAGACTCGATGTTGAGTTCAGCATGATTGCTCTCCTCAGGCCTCGCGATTGATCAACAGACCCTGCATACGATCAATGGATTTAGATATGGCCAGCATTTCCTCGCTGGGAAACTGGCGCAGCACTTCTTCTGTCTGGGTGTCGACCATCTTGACGATGGTGCGTCCGCTATCCTGGTCGAGCGAAAACTGGATGCTGCTTGGCCGATTGCTGGTAGAAATGGATTGCACGTACGCATTGGCCGATTGAACGGCGGTAGCGACGGCCTCCTGAGTAACGGGTTGCGCGGGTGCGAAAACGGGGTTATCGAGCGTTGCGCGCTGCGCGGGTGTAACGGGTGCGGAAGGGGGAGCCTGCCGGATTGCGGCAAGCTCAACTGAATCGACTTTTCCAATAGACATGATCATCTCCTAAATTTGAGCGGCAAAGGCGGAGCAAGGTAAAACCCTTGCTCCGCCGCATTGCCTGGCGCCGGAGCGCCTTTTCCTGCTTAACGCAACAGCGAGAGCACGTTGTTCGGCAACTGGTTGGCCTGCGCCAGCATCGCCGTACCTGCCTGCTGCAGAATCTGGCCGCGGGTCAGCGAAGCCGTCTCGGCTGCGAAGTCCGTATCCTGAATCCGGCTGCGGGCAGCAGTCAGGTTCTCCACAGTGGAACCCAGGTTGGCAACCACCGAGGTGAAGCGGTTCTGGATCGCGCCCAGATTTCCACGGCTGGAGTTGATCGAGGTCAGTGCCGCATCGATAATCGACAGTGCAGCGTTTGCGCCTGCAACAGTCGAGATGTCTGCCGTCGAGAGGGCTGCACCGTTGTTGACGGTGGCAGTGGTGGCCTGCGAGGTGGCTGCAGAAATGTTAGCGCCTGCAAAAGTAGCGTTGGCACCCGTGATGGTGATGCCATCCACTCCAGATCCGCTCAGTGTGACGGTGCCACGAGATACCTGGGTGCCAGTTAGCCCCGCAAGGCCACCGACTGCGTTGCCGCCCAATGTTTCGGTGAGACTGAGGTTGCTGCCATCGGCCTTGCTGAAAATGAGATTCCCGCCTGCGGCCGTTCCGGTGTAGCTAATTCCCGCTGCCGTCAGGGCTGCGGCGTTGGTTGAAATCTGGGAATCGACGTAGGCGCCTGTGATGTTAGGATTATAGGTAGGGTTGTTGGTCTGCGAGCCACCGTTCACCGTGGTGGTGAAACCGCCTGCCCCAGTGCCCGTGAAGGCCTCGGCGACTGCTAGCGTAGTGCCATCAGCTTTGGTGAACGTGAGGTTACCGGCGGTGGCCGAGCCGGTGTAGCTGACCCCGGCCGCCGTCAGGTTTGCTGCGTTGGTAGCCAACTGGGTGTCAAACTGGCCAGCAGTTACGCCGCCCGAGAGATCGGTTTGCGTGAAGACCGTAACCCCACCGGCTGTCAAACTATAGGTTTCAGTGCCACCGCCGGTCACACTCGTAAAGCCGCCCAATGAGCCAGAGGTGGTCGAAGAAGTGATGGCCTGGTTATTGACAATGTTTACGCCACCAGCGGACAAGGAGTAGGTGGCAGTGCCACCAGCTGTTCCGGTGAGGCCCGAAAAAATGCCGAGTGAACCGGAACTGGATGCCGACGCCGTGGCGGTGACGTTGGTCAGGCCGGTCTGGGCGTTGACGGCGTTGGTGATGGCACGTGCGTCCTGAGCCACGGCACCGATGTCGCGGCCGTTGATGATCAGGTCACCTGCATTCAGCGCTGCTGTCGGCGCACCCCCACCGGCGAGCGTTGTGGCCGAGTAGGTGGTGGTGGGGGTTGCGCCCAGCGCGGTGGTGCGGGCACTGGCGATCGAATCAATGTTGATGCGGTCGTTTGCGGTGGCGCCTGCGCCGACCTGGAACTGTTGGGCGGTAAACGTGCCGTCGAGCAGCTTCACGCTGTTGAATGAGGTGTTTTGTGAGACACGGTCGATTTCACTGACCAGTTGGCTGACCTCGGCCTGCAGGGCGGCGCGGTCGGAGGTGCTGTTGGTCGCGTTGGCGGACTGGATCGACAGTTCGCGGATACGCTGCAGGTTGTTGGATATTTCGTTCAGCCCGCCTTCTGCGGTTTGTGCCATCGAGATGCCGTCGTTGGCGTTGCGTGCAGCTTGCTGGCTGCCGCGAATCTGCGAAGTCATGCGGTCGGAAATCGCCATGCCGGCGGCGTCGTCCTTGGCGCTGTTGATGCGCAGGCCGGAAGACAAACGCTGCAATGAGGTTTGCAGTGCGCTCTGCGAGGAATTCAGGTTGCGCTGTGCGTTGAGTGCTGCGATGTTGGTGTTGATTACTGCTGCCATGATGTTTCTCCTTAAGTGGGTCGATGGTTCCGGCTTGTTTGCCCCAAAGAGGGGGGTGGTGCCGTCAACTTTGGTTTGCCCGTTTGGGCTGCATGAACCGCCGTTGTGTGAAGAATCGTCGAGTGTTGGAGAAAGTTAAGGCTGATTGCAAAAAAACTGCATCATTTTCATTTGGCGGGCTCCTGTGGCGCGTCGGGCGCCAGACAAACCCGGTTCTTGCCGGTTTTCTTGGCTTCATACATGGCGCTGTCTGCGCGCCCGATCAAAGACTCCTGCGATTCGCCCAGTGCGCGCTCGGCAATACCTGCACTGAATGTGATCAGTACTTTTTCATTGTTGTCGAGAAAATACTTTTTAGTGAGGTTGCGTTGCAGGCGGGTGATGATGGTGGCTGCCGCATCGAGCGGCGTGCTCGGCAGCATGATCAGGAATTCCTCGCCACCCAGACGGGCAATTTGGTCGGTGAGGCGTAATTCTTCCTTGGCCACATTGACCAGGTGGATCAGCGCTTCATCACCCGTCTGGTGGCCGCGTTTGTCATTGAGTGCCTTGAAATTGTCGATGTCCAATACCGCTACACAAAGCGAGGATTTGTAGCGGTCGGCGCGCGAGGCCTCACGCGCAAATTCGTCATCCAGACCGCGCCTGTTGAGGCTGTGGGTGAGGGGATCTTCGCGGACCAGCGTGCTCATCTCGGCGAGCTGGGTTTCCAGTTGTTTGATGCGGCCTTCGGCCTGTTGTGCGGTGTCCCGCTCGTGTACCAATTTATCGTGGGCGCGTCGGGTGTCCGCTTGTGCCGTGCGGGTTTCATCCAGCAGGGTTTCGAGGATGCGGTTCAATTCGAGCACGTCTTCGGTGTTGCTGATTTGCTCGATATGAGAGGCAATCTTGCCCTGGTATTCATCATTGGCCGCGACCACATCACTCATGCGGCTGACGAAATGGGTCATGGTGGCTTTGAGGGTGGCGGTCGCTTCACGCAGGCCGTGTTTGACCAGGCCTTGCTTGTAAATCACTTCCTTGAGTCGCTGCTCCGCTTCTTGCAATGACTGCATCTGGAGCGGACCGGCGATGACGTCCTGCACCATATTGAGCTGGCCACGCAGCCAGGTGTCGTCGTCCAGCAGTTCACCGATGTTTTCCACCAGCAACAGCAAGATGCGCTTGAGCGTTTCCTGTTGGTCGTGGGTATCGGAGGATTGGATTTCGATACTGACCCAAAGGGATTTCAGGCTGGCAGCGGCTTTACTCAAGGTAGAGGCAGTACTGGCCTCGCGCACGGCAATTGCGAGTTGCTGGGCTTTTTCTGCCAGATTTGGATTGTGGGACAGCTGGGTGACGACGCCAAATTCAAGCGTTTTGGCGAGCAAGTCGCGCAGCAGGGCCAAGTCTTCTGACTGCGGCCGTGTGTCGCCGCTTTTACCCTCTGCATGTTGTTTAAGCTGCCGGGTGATTTGCCCCAACTGCTTGCGGCATTTGACCCAGTCACCCTTGCGTATGGCCTGATCCAGGGTTTCCAGCGGATCTGCCAGTTCGGGATATTGCAGATTGAGATCCATGACCAGCCCGACCAGCGCAGTGGTGGCGGAGGGCGCATTGGATTGGGCTGGGCTGGGCCCACCCACAATTTCGTCAAACAGGGTCTGGTAGTTGTCCGGGGTGGGTGCAATCCGCCGCATGGCCAGGCGGCGCAAGGTTTCGCGCGCGACTTCGGTCGGATTGTCTACATTGATCTTGTCGCTTGATTCTGCCACGTTTGCACCCCGGCCCGGATTGGGCTTTCACGATACTTTGCATGGTAGGACGGGCAGGGTTGGGGTAAAAGGCAGATTAAGGTGGCAAAACCCCGGCATTTCCGGGTCCAGTCGGAGAGGGCCTTCAGCGGTTCAGTCGAGCAGGCCGTGCTTGATGGCGTAGTGGGTCAATTCGGAATTGTTTTTAAGCAACATTTTTTTCAGCATACGGGCGCGGTACATGCTGATGGTCTTGACGGACAGGGCCAGTTTGTCGGCGATGGCAGATACGGGCAGGCCAGAAGCAATCATGCACAGGGTCTGGTACTCGCGGTTGGAAAGGCTTTCATGTGGCAAGCCTGCGCGCTCGCCACTGACTTCGTTGGCAAGTTCCTGCGCGACTTCTGCACTGATGTATTTTTTACCCGAAGCGACCAGGCGGATCGCGTCGACCAATTGATCCGGAGCACTTTGCTTGTTGAGATAGCCCGCTGCGCCCGATTTGAGCGCACGCACTGCATATTGGGTTTCGCGGTGCATGGACAGCATCAACACCTTGATCTTGGGATGCTCTTTTCTGAGTAATTCGAGCGTTTCCAGTCCGCTGCGGTCGGGCATGGATATGTCCATCAACACCAGGTCCCACGACTCATTGCGTGCCATTTGCATGGCGCGGCTGGAGCAGTCAGCTTCGCCACCGACCTCGATGTCGCTCACCTCGGCCAGGATTTGTTTGAGACCTTCGCGAACAATGGCGTGGTCGTCGACGATGAGTATGCGATACGGTTTAGCAGCAGCCACAGTGTGATTTATAGGGTGAATAGATTGAAATTACTTTGCAGAGCCTACCAACAAAGTGTGAAGTGGGAGGCGAAGATTGAGCTCGGTCCCCCCACGCTTGGCAGGCCGTACGCTGAGCTCACCCCCTAGCGTGGTAGCGCGTTCAGTCATGCCAAGCATACCAAAACTAATCCCGGTTTTTTTCTTGCCTTCCGGCACGATACCCTGACCATTGTCTTCGACACTGACTAAAAGATCGTTCTGACTCAAAATGATTTTTACTTTGACGTGCGTGGCGCATGCGTGTTTGGCCACATTGGTGAGTGCTTCCTGCACGATGCGGAACACTGCGATCGTGGCATCCGCGGTCAGGGGAATGTCTTTGTTCGGCGCTTTGAACTCATAAGTGATATCGGCGTTCTGGGCCATCCGTTGCAATTGCCAGTCTATGGCCGAGACGATGCCCAGTTCAAGCATGGCAGGCCGCAAGTTGGACGCGATACGGTGTGCGGATTCAATCGTTTGGTCTACGACGTTATCGAGATAGTCGGTGCGCTGAGCCAGAACGGTTTCACCCTCAGGCAGGCGTTGCTTTAACCACGACAAGCCAATTTTGATGGCAGCGAGGTTGCCGCCCAGATCATCGTGTACCTCGCGGGCAAGGTGCAGGCGCTCACGCTCCTTGATGGTTTCAACGTGTGCTGTCAGCGCACTGAGCTGGAACCGGGAACGCCGGATTTCTGCTTCGTACTGCTTGCTGTGCGTGACGTTCAGCATGATTCCATCCCAAGTCTGGCCATCCACTGTTTCACGCTGAGTGACGCGGATATTGACCCATTTGACGTCCTTCCAGGCCGCCATCCAGATGCGGCCCTCCCAGTTGAAACTCATGGGTACGCCACCTGCCGCTTCCAGTTGGGCCAGATAGTCAGCCTTGTCTTCCTTGAGGATCAGCCTGACAAAGCGATCTGGATGGGCGCGCAGAACAGGTGCCTTGATACCGAGCAGTTGAGCGGACTGTTCGCTGACAAAGCGCAGGCCTGTTGCACCGTCCTTGTCGCGGATTACTTGATACGCCATGCCCGGAATATTCGCCACAATGGCAAGCAAGTCCGATTCTGAGTGTGCTAGCGCCTGTCGAGTGGTTTCACGCTGGCTGACATCATTGGCGATGTAGATAAATACAGGCTTTTCATGATCGACCGAATAATACAATCGGGCCTCAACCGGATAGCGGCTGCCATCTCGGCGACAACACTGCGCATTGAGAGCGGTGCGCCGTTTTTTGCCATTGCCAAGCAATGCAAGCAATGTGTTGAATGGCCGGTCATCTTCCGGGGCCAGGCAATCCAGAGGGGTCATTTTTTTAAGCGTCTTGAGCGGGTATTGCAGATTGGTTGCCGCAGAGGTGTTGGCCTGGAGGATTTGCAGCGTTTTTGCATCAAAAACCAATACTTCGACGGCTGACTCCTGAAGGATCGCCTTTAACAAGGTGCCGTCATCATCGTCTTTGAATGTAACCATGTTCTCCTCTCCGCAAAATTGATAACGATCTTGGTCGTTTTGTCGTAATGATATGGCGATTATGGCGAGTTTTTTCGGGTGCCGGGTATTTGCTGTCTGGAATAAGGGGTCGGACGGGAACCTGACTTGAAATCCAACGATTTCCCCCACAAAGACTAAGCTTAAATTAGAGGAACAATTTATGCCCAGCATCCGACCCGCTGCAGTGGCGGGGCAGTTTTATCCCGACGATTCCAGGATTCTCAAGCGCACGGTTGAGAATCTGCTTGCGAATGCCACGATGGCCGAGTTGTCGG
>JAAFGW010000098.1 GCA_010365175.1 Sulfuriferula multivorans
CATGCGTTTTTAATCCGGGAAACATGGGTAGCAGCGAAGGATGAATATTCAGCAGCCGGCCTTCAAAACGGTTGATGAACGCCGGACTGAGGATGCGCATATAGCCGGCCAGCACCACCAGATCAGGTTGATGGCGCTCGATTTCGTCGGCCAATTGCATATCAAATGCTTCGCGCTCGGCATGCACCGTATGGTCGAGTGCGACGGTTTTCAGGCCGTGCTCGTGCGCAAACGCCAACCCTGCCGCTTGCGGCCGGTTGCTGATGACCGCGATAATTTCAATCGGCAGCTTTGCTTCAACGATCGCCTGGAAATTGCTGCCGCGACCAGACAACAGCACGACAACGCGGCAACTCACGAATAAATCACCTGCTCCATGCCATCTGCGCGCGCGATGATTTCACCAATCTGCCACACGGTTTCGCCGCTTTCCTGTAAATGCGTCGTCGCAGCTTCGGCATCCGAAGCTGCGACGATAATGCACAGACCGATGCCGCAATTGAACGTGCGCAGCATTTCGTCTGAGGTCACCTCGCCCGCCTGTTGCAACCAATCGAACAGCGGTGGACGTGTCCAGGCTGCCGGATTAACTTGGGCCGCTACAGTTTCCGGCAGACAACGTGGCAGGTTGCCGGTAATGCCACCGCCGGTGATATGCGCCATGCCTTTGACATTGAGTTTTTCAATCAGCGACAGCACCGGTTTGACGTAAATCCGCGTCGGCTCCATCACGGCATCGGCAAACGGGCGGCCATGGAAGTCGGATTTCAGGCCAATATGACTGAGGTCAATCAGCTTGCGTATCAACGAATAGCCGTTGGAATGCGCACCACTGGAAGCCAGGCCCAGCACCACATCGCCAAGCGCAATGCTTTGCCCACCGATGACTTTGGATTTTTCGACCACGCCGACGGCAAAGCCGGCCAGATCGTATTCGCCTTCGGGATACATGCCGGGCATCTCGGCAGTTTCACCGCCAATCAGTGCACAACCGGCCTGCACGCAGCCGGTGGCGATACCCGAGATCACCGCTTCGGCGGTATCGAGGCTCAATTTGCCGGTGGCGAAGTAATCCAGGAAGAACAATGGCTCAGCGCCCTGCACCAGGATGTCATTCACGCTCATCGCGACCAGATCGATACCGACGGTGTCGTGGCGATTGAGTTCGAACGCCAGCTTCAGCTTGGTGCCCACGCCGTCGGTGCCGGAGACCAGCACTGGCTCCTTGAATTTCTTCGAAATCTCGACCAGCGCGCCGAAACCGCCGATGCCCGTCAGCACTTCGGGACGCAGGGTGCGCTTGGCCAACGGTTTGATGCGCTCGACCAGTGCATCGCCCGCGTCGATATCGACACCGGCATCTTTATAGGAAATGGAAGACAAAGCCGACTCCAGAATGAAAAAGTGCTGTATTTTACCGCCTATGTCGACTCCCCGCCCGCTCAACCTCCCGTGGCTTGCCCTGGCCTTTCTGCTGGCATTCGGTTGGCTGGTGTATCTGCTGGGCCCCATTCTCACACCGTTTCTGGCCGGCGCCTTGTTGGCGTATATGTTCGATCCATTGGTCGGTCGGCTGGAAGCGCGCGGGATTCCGCGTGCAACGAGTACGGCGATCGTCATCGTGCTGGCCGGGCTGGGCTTGTTCGCCCTGCTGCTGGTGGCGCTACCGCTGTTTCAGGGGCAGTTTGCCGAATTGTCGCAGCGGGCACCCGCCGCCATCGACTTGCTGCAAACCCGCTTCCTGCCTTGGCTGCAACAGACCTTCGGCATCACCATCGCCCCCAACCTGGATGCACTGAAAACCTGGCTGACCAAACAAGCCACACAGAACAGCGCCAACTGGCTGCCCACCCTGCAAACCGGCGCGCTCGCCATCGTCGGCGTGCTGGTTAACCTGCTGCTGATTCCGGTGGTGATGTTTTATCTGCTGAAGGACTGGAATGTAATCGTGGCACGCGTCGCCGCGCTGGAACCACGCGACTGGGTGGGAACCGTTACCCGCATCGCGCACGCGATGGACCTGGTCGTCGGCGAGTTCCTGCGCGGGCAGATGGCAGTGATGGCAACGCTGTCCCTCTATTACGTGCTAGCCCTATGGGCAGCGGGACTGGATTATGCATTGCCGATCGGCATCCTCACCGGGATCTTGTCGTTCGTTCCCTTTCTCGGCTTTGGCCTCGGCATGATCCTGGCGCTGCTGGTGGCACTGCTGCAGTTCAGTGACTGGACTGGCGTGGCCTGGGTGGCCGGCATTTATCTTGCCGGGCAGGCGCTGGAAACCTATGTCGTCACGCCGCGTCTGGTCGGCGAGCGGGTCGGCCTGCACCCGGTGATGGTGATCTTCGTGCTGGCGGCGTTTGGCCAGCTGTTCGGCTTTGTCGGCGTGCTGCTGGCGGTGCCGATGGCCGCCGTCCTGCTGGTGGCGCTGCGCGAACTGCGCGGCGTGTACGAGGCCAGTGCCTTTTATCGCGGCAGCTATAATGCCGGCTCTCCCGATTCCACCTTACCTGCCATGTCCGCTCCGCTCCTCGGCCAACCGCTCCTCGAATCGAACATCACGTCTCTGCCGCTGGTCCACAAGGGCAAGGTGCGCGATATCTACGCCGTCGGCGACGACAAGCTGCTCATCGTCACCACCGACCGGCTTTCGGCTTTTGATGTGGTCATGCCGACCCCCATTGCCGGCAAGGGCGAAGTGCTAACCCGGGTGTCAGCTTTCTGGTTCGACAAGCTCAAAGCCATCGTGCCGAGCCAGGCGCTCGATATCGCGCCGGAATCCGTGGTCGCGATCAGCGAGCGCGACCAGGTGACGGGCCGCGCCATCGTGGTGAAGAAACTCAAGGCGCTGCCGGTCGAAGCCATCGTGCGCGGCTATCTGGTGGGATCGGGCTGGAAGGAATATCTGGCCAGCCAGTCGGTATGCGGTATCAAGCTGCCCGCCGGCCTCAAATTGGCTGACCGCCTACCCGAGCCGATATTCACCCCGTCGACCAAAGCAGCGGTCGGGGCGCATGACGAGAACATCGCATTTGACGCCATGGCCGAGTTGATCGGTGCGGATCTGGCGAAGCAGGTTTGCAACGTCAGCCTTATCCTGTACAAGACAGCGGCAGAGTATGCGCTCACACGCGGCATCATCATTGCCGACACCAAGTTTGAATTCGGGGTCGATGAGGCCGGAAAACTGGTGTTGATTGACGAAGCGTTGACCCCGGATTCCTCGCGCTTCTGGCCGGCCGACCAATATCAACCCGGCAGCAACCCACCCAGTTTCGACAAGCAATTTGTGCGTGACTGGTTGGAGTCCAGCGGCTGGAACAAGCAGGCGCCGGGACCGGTGCTGCCGGATGAAATAGTGGAAAAAACCGCCGCCAAATACCACGAGGCGATGACGCGGTTGCTGGGCTAGTGTCGTGAATCAGGAATATCGCAACATGAAACGACGTCTTTTACCCGACAGCCTGACGGCTTGGGCACAGGTTCCGCATGGCGGCGTTGCGCGTAGTTGCCATAGAGCCAGCTATGTCGCCTCCTCACGCCTTGCCCTGCAGAGCGTGGTTGTTGCCGACTTGTCGGCTTTACAACCACGGCCTGCCCCTTGCGGGTAAAAAATCCAACCGTTTCATTCTGTTCCCCTATTTCTGCCTCACGACACTAGCGCTTACTTCAGGGTTTCGCCCAGAAACCCGGCAACAGCCTCAACCATGGCGGGCTCATGCCCGGTATAGAAATGGTCCGCATGCGCAATCACCTTCTGTACCGAATGCCTGGCCGCCAAACTTTTTTTGCGCTGAGCTGCATTTTTCAGCACCAGAGGCAGATCGTTTTCGCCATACAAATCCAGAACCGGCAGCTTCAAATTTGCGTAATCCCCATTCGACAATCCCAGGCTTGCCCATGATTTGATGCTGGAATCCGGTTTGCCTGCCATATACACCCCACTCATGCGCGATCCCATGCTGTGAGAAACAATCGCCAGTTGCGTATAGCCTTTGGCTTTGAGAAACCCGACCGCCTCGGCAATGCGCTCAGCCGCTTCAGGAAACACCGGCGGATAGGCGTCACTTTTGGCATCCGCGGCCATGATCGGCATCTGGATAGACAAGGTTGTAAACCCCCGATCGGCCAGCTCGGTGCGCAAGGTGCCCACCATGCCCCAGTCCGGATGAATCCCCATGCCGTGGACGACGATCGCCGCCTTGTGGGGATCCGCAGCGGGGGTAAACAAGGTCAAAAATTTGTGGTGTCCGCGCGGGGTTTGCAAATAAACCGGGTCGCCCACCACCAGGCCCGGCACGACTTCGTCGGCCCATTTCTTCTCGCGGGCGTAATCGGCTGTTTCGGCTGAGGCGAAACCATTCAATGTAAAAATTGCGGTCAATACTGCGATCAAGCCTAAACAGCTGTTTTTATTCATTTCGCTTCTTCTCCATCTTCGCGTTAAAGTAACCCCTAACTAGCCCGATACCTTAACTAAACTGCTGTTATAAAAACGACTCAGGAAAATCATTGTGACTACTCGGCCATTACGCGTCGTACCCACCGCACCGCATGCATCCCATCCACGGGAAGCACGGCCGCATAGTCGTGCTCGCGTGGTGATCGTTGATGACCGCAGCACCGCCCGCAGTCTACTCGAAGGCTTGGCACGCACCCTGGAGCCCGGCATTTCGGTCGAGAGTTATGCTGACCCATTCGAGGCGCTGGCGCAAATGCAGCTGTCCGCACCCGACCTCATCATCAGCGACTACCGCATGCCCGGCATGGACGGCATTGAGTTTACCCGACGGATTCGTGCTGAACGTCTATTGGCGGACGTGCCAATCATTATCGTCACCGTGGTGGAAGACCGCCAGATTCGTTACCAGGCGCTGGAAAACGGTGCCACCGATTTCCTCACCCGTCCGATTGATCCGCAAGAGTGCCGCGCACGATGCATGAATCTTCTGGCATTACGGCGCAGCCAAAAAGCCGTATCCGATCGTGCCCAGTGGCTGGAAGACCAAGTGCAATTGGCTACCACCGAGGTTCGGTCGCGTGAGCGCGAAACCCTGATGAAACTGGCCAAAGCGGGGGAATACCGTGACGAGGACACCGGCAACCACATCATCCGGATGTCCAAATACGCCCGCCTGATTGCCGAAGAACTCAATCTTTCTGCGATGGAATGCGACGAGATCGAGGCGGCTTCGCCGATGCACGACATCGGCAAAATCGGGATTCCTGACCAGATCCTGCTTAAACCGGGTCGTCATACGCCAGATGAACAGGAAATCATGCGCAGGCACCCACTGATCGGCCATGGCATCTTGGCCGACAGCCCCTCGCGCTTCCTGCAGATGGGTGCGGTCATCGCACTCGGCCACCACGAAAAATTTGACGGTAGCGGCTACCCGCAAGGATTGGTCGGAGAGGATATCCCCTTACCTGCACGCATTGCGGCGGTTGCTGATGTGTTCGATGCACTCGCCTCGAAACGTCCGTATAAAAAGGCATGGTCGTTTCAGGAATCGCTTGATTTCATCCGGGGCGAAAGTGGCAAGCACTTTGATCCAGCCTGCGTGCGCGCGTTTGAACGGCGCATTGATGCCGTTGCGGCCATCATGCACGAACTGGGTGACCCGGAAGCCTGAGCTGCAGAAGGAGGCCAAGCGCAAAATGTTGATGCCTGTTTTTTTACCGCGTCTGGTCAAACGGATACGCAGCCGACCGGATTCCGAATTCCAGCAAGCCGCCATCCGGGTCGTGATTGGACTCGCTTTTCTGGCTTATTTCTCCAGCAGCTTAGCGCCGCTTGATGCTGCCTCCCGTGACGCCACGCTGCTTGTCAGCCTTTTGTTCGCGGTCGCTGCAATGCTGGTCGCCACGGCGGCACTGGTAGATCTGAACGCTTCGCCGGCCCGTCGCATGGTCGCGATGGTCATGGATTATGCGACATGCTCATTTCTGCTGACATATACGGGTGAAGCAGGAAGCCCTCTTTTAGTCGTTTATCTTTGGGTTACGCTGGGCAACGGATTTAGATACGGCGTCCGGTATTTATACGCGGCCACAGCCATGGCCGTGGCCGGTTTTATCCTGGTACTCGTTTTTTCACCCTACTGGAGCAATCACATGTCCATCGGGGTGGCGTTCCTGCTATCCATGATTGCCGTTCCCCTTTATTCTGCATCGCTACTCAAGCAGCTCCATCAGGCGATTCAGCGTGAGCGGAATGCCAACCTGGCCAAGTCAAGTTTTCTGGCCAACATGAGCCACGAGCTTCGCACCCCACTCAACGGGGTAATCGGTATTGCCGACCTGTTAGCCGAAACCAAGCTCGACAAAGAACAAAAAGAATTTTCCCAGATTATTCATGCATCGGCCCACACGCTGCTTGGCCTGATTGATAACGTACTTGATATTTCGCGAATTGAATCCGGCCGGATCAATTCCACCTCCGAAGACTTTGACTTGCACCAACTGGTCAATGGAACGGCCGCCATGATAAGTCCGCAGGCCAAAAGCAAAGGCCTCGTACTGGCCGCCCACATTGCACCGCAAACGCCGTTTAATCTGCATGGCGACGCACGCCACCTGCGCCAGATTCTTATCAACCTGATCGGCAATGCCATCAAGTTCACCGAACATGGCCGTGTCGATGTCTATATCCGGCCAGTTGGGCAAACCCAACCTCCACGCCTGCGCTTTGAAATTGTCGACACAGGTATCGGCATTGCGGAAGATGTGCAAGCACACATTTTTGAAAGCTTCACTCAGGCTGACCCCACCATAACCCGCCGCTTTGGTGGCAGTGGACTGGGCACCACCATCGCCAAGCAACTGGTGGAAGCGCTGAATGGTCAAATTGGTTTGCATAGCCGCGTAGGTGAAGGCACAACGCTATGGTTTGAGCTGCCATTTTCTGCGCAATCATTACAGCCGGCCTTAATGGGTCAACACTTGGAAGCGCCATTGCGCGTGGCCATTCTGGCCAGTAGCGAACAAACCACCCGAATTCAAACCATGATTCGCGGCTGGGGGGGGGAAACCCTGGCGGTCGACAACACAACCCGACTCGCAGCCGAACTCTCCACCGCGTATCCAATGGAAAAAACGTTGAGCGCTGTGGTGGTGGAACGCAGCGCATTGCCAGGCGACCCGACCGCTTTTCTGAACTTGCTGCGTGATGATCCCAATCTGGCCTCGTTGCCTGTCATTCTGA
Organism: Sulfuriferula multivorans; assembly: GCA_010365175.1. GTDB lineage: Bacteria > Pseudomonadota > Gammaproteobacteria > Burkholderiales > Thiobacillaceae > Thiobacillus. Next base: position 7,205 of record JAAFGW010000098.1, read on the forward strand.
TCGAATCAGATGCCAGCATGAGTACCGCGCGTGATGCGCAATGGCTACTCGATGGCTTCGCTTCTGTCCTGCGAACGCCCGTTAACACGACGTTGCTGTTTAATGCGATTCATGCCGTGCTCAGTCACGAGATGCCGTCCAACGTGGTCTCGCTGGCCAACCACTTTCAGTCCCAAACCGGGCAGGCATCCCGCCTGCGCATTCTGGTTGCGGAAGACAATCCGGTTAACCAGCGGGTGATTTGCGGTCTGCTTGAACACGCCGGACACCAGGTCTTTCTTGCACACGATGGTGAAGAGGCCCTGGCGATGCTGGAGTCCGGCGAGCAGGTTTACAACCTTGCCATCATCGACATGCATATGCCGCTCCTATCTGGGCCCGAGGTCGTAAAAAGCTGGCGTTTTATGGAAAATGGCCATCTGCCCGTCATCATGCTGACAGCCGATGCTCGTGCCGAAGCGCAAACAGCATGCGAAGAAGCCGGGGCCGATACGTTCCTGACCAAACCCATTAACAGCCGCGAGTTGGTCATGGTGATTGCCCGACTGGCCAATCAGCCATCACCCCCCCTTGTTTCGCGTCCGGTCGCAAAAGCACAACAATTGAGCAAACTCGACGAATCCGTGCTGAATAACCTTACACAAATTGGCGGGGCTGCCTTTGTACAAGATCTGGTCGGAAGCTTTGAAGAAGACAGTGGTCGCGCACTACGTGATATTGAGCGTGCGCTTACCGACCAGGATTACGGGCGGTGGCACGATCAGTTACATATGCTCAAGGGGGGTGCCAGCGATGTGGGGGCTGCGCAGTTAGCCCAGTTATGTACTGAAGCCGAGCGCATTAAACCTTATGAGATGACCGGCTTGGCTGGGCGCGAAAAACTTGATGGAGTGCGGCTTGGGCTAATCGATGCACAAGCCGCCCTGGCAATCTACCTGGACCAGAAGTTAAGCGCTGAAAGCGTTTGAAGCAGGTGCCGCCTCAACGGGTTCGACTCTACCGTTCTGGCGGTTAACCAGACGCTCCATCATGCGGAGGTCCTTGGCCTCAAGGCGCAATGCAGCATCAACCCAGATGTCCGCGATTCGCATCAACTCGTCATGTGAAATAGGCTGCGATATCTCGCGTGCAGCGCGCAACGCCAACGCGCCATTACGTTGACGACTTTCTTTGCGAATGAACTCATACACGGCCTGCTCGCCGGAGTCCGGTTCTGCAAGCACATCGACCACGCCCAATTCAAACATCTCTTCTGCGGTATAAAGCTTCCCACTCAAAATGATTTTCTCGGCCTGGTTGTAGCCTATTTTTCGGCCAAGCAGTGACATTGCACCCATGCCAGGAAACAGATTGAACAGGATTTCAGGAAATCCCATTTTCGATCCACGCTCCGCAATCATGACATTGCCCGAAAGCGCACATTCGAATCCACCACCCAGCGCATCACCCTGCACTAGCGTAATCGTTTTGATGTTGGGACGACTCAAATGCAAAGCATTCAGAAACAACGGGCGGATACAGGCCTGTGCATACTTGAATAATTGATCACGGTCACGCTGCTCAATTAACTGACGAAATAAATTGAGATCGCCACCAAGGTTGTAAATTCCGGCATGGGCCGAGGCCACCACCACATAGTTAATATCCCGGGAATCCGGGTCATCCGCTTGGCGGGCGATATCTCCAAACCATTCGACTAGCTCCCGCAACAATACGCCGGTGAAGCAGGGTCGGGGCTCTGCATTCATATATCCCCAAGCGACCTGATTGTGGCTGTCACAATAGGTAATGAGTTGGCTGAAATTGTTCAGCTGGGGCTCAAGCGTAGTGCGGACGGCTTGCAAATGTGCCATTTGAGAATCTCCACGAGTGTTGTTAATTGGGCATGCGGAAATCTCAGCATGTCGCATCAGACTAACGTGGGTGTTATAGCGGCTCAAGCAGGAAATTGTTACATGCAACAACCTACAACATCTAGCAAACACTGGAATTTATAACACTAGATACAGTGGTCTTCAGGTTTGATTTATAAAGTTGATGCCATACGTAGCGCCAGCACCAGCAATAAAATTGAAAATATCCGTTTAAGGGGTCGTACCGGAGTTCGATGTGCGGTGCGCGCACCCAGCGGAGCCATTAGCACGCTGCCCAGCGCAATACCTATAAGCGCTGGCAAGTAGATAAATCCCAGGCTTCCAGCCGGGCGACCACTCACCTCCCAGCCCCCGAGCACATAACCCAGCGCGCCGGCAATTGCGATCGGAAACCCGATCGCCGAAGAAGTGGCGATCGCTCGGTGCAAGGTCACGTTGTGCCACAACATAAATGGCACCGACAAGGTGCCGCCGCCTATTCCCACCCAGCTCGACACTGCGCCAATGACACTGC
>JAAFGW010000099.1 GCA_010365175.1 Sulfuriferula multivorans
AATTGGTCGCCAGCATGTTGGGGGTGCGTCGCGAAGGCATTACCGAGGCTGCCGGGAAGTTGCAGCGCGACGGGTTGATCAGTTACCGCCGTGGCCACATTTCAGTGCTCGATCGGACTGGATTGGAGCGCCACGCGTGCGAGTGTTACGCTGTCGTCAAGGAAGAGTTGGCTCGTCTGCTGCCCGATGTGCAATATCGTCAGGACAGCGCGGCGAAAGACCGATAACCCTGACCCGCCAATGAGTCCGCCTGGTTATTTCAATTGATATCAGGTGCGAAATGTGCCCGGCCCGCCACGTTTGGGTGCTTCTTCCACGGTGGCACGCGGAAGTCTGATTTGCACGTTGCCGCGTCACCTCGTGGCGCACGTCCGGCATGATGGCGCGCAATCCCTGCACGCCATTCGAGTGCCGGCTATGTTCGTCAGCAGACAGACGGTGAACAAGACCTCCCCTATTCTTGAACTCTCGGAGCCAGCCTGTATGCACTGTCTACAGTGTGGCGATGTGCGATGGCTGAACGTCATGCGTTCCAGGCAAAGAAAATGGCGTACCCGGCAGGGTTTGCCGAGACATCATCCCCAGCTCCATCACTTCTATAAGGAATGTTCGTGAACACAATCAAAATCAATGCAATCGCGCTTGCAGTCAGTCTCGTATTCAGCGCAGGAGCGATGGCACAAACCCTGTCAAAGGACGACTACAAAGCGGGCATGGACAAGATCTCGGCCGAATACAAGCTGGCTAAAGTGAGTTGCAGCCCGTTGTCCGGCAATGCAAAGGACATCTGCAAGGCCGAAGCCAAGGGTCGTGATCAAATCGCATTGGCAGATCTCGAATTGCGCTACGAGCCCAATTCCGAGAACCACTATAAGGCGAGCGTCGCCAAGGCAGAGGCCGTTTATGCGGTGGCTATCGAGCGATGCGATGACAAGGCCGGTAACGCGAAGGATGTCTGCGTGAAGCAAGCGAAGGCTGCCGAGATTGGCGCCAAGGCTGATGCCAAGGCACAGATGAAAGCCCTGGACGCGAATGCAACAGCCTACGAAAAATCAGCCGTGGCAAATGACAAGGCTACAGAAAAAGCCGTTGATGCCTATAAGGACGCGAACGCAGACAAGCTTGCTGCCCAATATCAGGTAGCGAAGGAAAAATGCGACGCCTACGCGGGCAATACCAAAGAAGTTTGCGTGAAGGAAGCCAAGGTCCGTTTTAGCCAATAGCACGCTGCACCTGTCCCGGCACAAAGTGTCGGGATTCTGCTGTTAGCAAAAGCCCCCAACACGCTATCGGGAAACGATGGGTGAGGGGTGATGTGCTTGTCCTTCCCGGCCGGGCGGAATTACCGTCTATTCCGTTGATCCCGCAAGCGGAGTCGATCAGGCAACCGTGCAGGTCGAATGTCAGATCGAAACAGGGGTAGCAGTATCAAGGCACGGAACAGGATGGCAAGCAGGATTCCTGGCACAAAGGAGTGGTCATGCATAAGCGTTTCTGGTCAAGACCAGCGAGCTGGTTGAGCAGCCTGTTGCTGCTTTGCGCAACGGGTGTCACGAGCGCTGCGGTAGCCAAGCCGGACCCCGCGGCGGCCCTGCGCGCAAAATACATATCGTTGGAGGAACCCCTTCGGCAGAATCAATTCAAGCGGCAACTGGTGCTCAATTCCGCCGAATTGCAGGGCCGCTTGCAAGGCGATATTTACGCAATTATCAATTATCCGTTTGCTACGGTGAATGCCGGCCTGAACAATCCGAAAAACTGGTGTGACGTGATGCTCCTGCACCTGAACACTAAATACTGTCATGCGGTAAAGGGGGCATCGGGCACCGTTCTGAACGTTAATATCGGCAAGAAAACACCTGAAGACCTGGCCGATGCAGCGCGTGTCGAATTCAACTACAGCGTAGCTGCGGCGACCCCGGAATATTTCGAAATCAATCTCAATGCCAGGGAAGGTCCACTGGGGACCAGCGATTTCCTTATCCAGTTGGAAGCCGTGGCACTCCCGAACGCCAAAACGTTTTTGCATCTGACGTATTCCTACGCCATCAATATGTCCGGACGCTTATCGCTGCAGGCGTACCTTGGGACGATCGGCCGCCATAAAGTGGGGTTCACCTTCATTGGCAAAAGGGCCGATGGTCAGCCTGACTATATTCGTGGGGTGCGTGGCCTGATGGAGCGCAACACGATGCGTTATTACCTTGCAATCGATAGCTTCCTCGGGGCGACCCGTACGGCGTCGTCCGGGCGATTCGAAAAACAGTTACAGAGCTGGTTTACGGCAACCGAGCGCTATCCGCGGCAGTTGCATGAGATGGATCGGCGCGCTTATGTCGAGATGAAACGTGCCGAGTATGTTCGGCAGCAGACTGTGTATTAGCGCCTGGGTCAGATTGTCTCTGTGATAAACAGCGACTGCGTTGTGTGCGCCACCGTACCGACTGAAAATTTGGAGGTGACTAAGCTTGAATTCAAATCCGGGGCTTTCGTCAGCAAGCCCGGTTTGTTACCACATTGTTTGCCCTGCAGTTTGGCGCTTGAGCGGTGGGGGCGGATGGTGAGGTCCGGTTGGAAATTTCTCCAACCGGTTTACGCGTGAAAGGAATCTGAAATGAATTGGGATATTGCAGCAGGCAACTGGAAGCAGTTCAAGGGCCAGGTAAAGGCCCAGTGGGGTCAACTAACCGACGATCATCTTGATCAGATTGACGGCAAACGTATTGAGTTGGCGGGCAAGATTCAGGAGACCTACGGCATCACGAAGGACGAAGCCGAGTCGCAGATCAAGCAATTTGAAGAGAATAACAAGAACACCCATTCCTGACCCATTTCATTCCCTAACCGCTTCCGTCATACGATGGTCTGTGGAGGGGATGGGAATCGGTGCGCAGGCAGGATTGTTAGCAACAGGAGAACCAACATGAAACGTTTATTCATTGCAGCAGCTTTCACGCTCGCCGCAGTCTCTCCGGCACGCGCGGCCGATGCCGGCGTATCGATCAGCATCGGCGACCCCGGCTTCTATGGGCGCATCGACATTGGCGACTACCCCCAGCCGCGACTGATGTATCGCGAACCGCGTGTGATTTATCGGGAAGCGGCAAGAGAACCGATCTATCTGCATGTGCCCCCCGGCCACGCAAAGAACTGGCGCAAACACTGCGGAAAGTACAATGCCTGCGGCGAGCGGGTCTACTTTGTTCAGGACAACTGGTACAACCAAGTGTACGTTCCGCGTTATCAGGAGCGCCACCATGATCGCCATGACAAACGCAAGAAGGATCGTCACGGGGGTAAAAACGATCGCGATGACAATGACCGAGGCCACGGCCGTAGCGATCATTAAGGTGACGGCATAATCATTGTTTGGGCACGAGCCTCCTCAACATCGAGGGCGCCTTTGATCCCATCAACCCGATAGCGAAATGATGAATTGTTTCGCTACCGAGTATGTGCGATAGCGAACAGAACTATGTAACGAATCGCTGGATCATCGCAATTCCCTTCTCACTGAATATTAAGGACAGACCATGAAAACCAAACTTCTGACATCGCTTTTGGTCATTGGATCGTTGCTGGCCCCGGTTGCAGCGATTGCTGCCGATACCACTGAACGCCATGCAGACCGTGCGCATCCCATGACATGGGTCAAGGATTCGATGATCACGACCAAAATCAAGGCCAAACTGGCCGCAGAGCACCCGGGCAGCATGAAACATATCCGGGTCGATACCGACAAGGATGGCGTGGTATGGATGACCGGAACGGCCAATAACCAGGAAGAAATCAACCAGGCGGTCACGACGGCACGCAATACCGCCGGTGTGAAATCGGTCTGGTCTGATATCACCATCCAGAACGACAAATAAGGTCCTGGCGTCGAACGGACGCCAAACCGGTGGCGCGTTCGCGCGTTACACACACAAGGCCAGAGGCAAGGGATCGCTTCTGGCCTTGCTGTTTCTGCCATTCCAGCGTGCAGCATCCTGAGTTGCTGCCCAGGCGGTCTAGTGTCGTGAATCAGAAGCGCTTTTCGGCATGTCGATATTCAAGTCCCAGGCGTACACGCTGAATCGTACGAAATAGTGCGCTATGTGCGATGGCGAACTGAACGGATTGGGTGTTTGGCGTATTTATCAACTCATACAAGAATCAATTACAGCAGCAGCAACAGCAGGCCGCCGAGAAGCAACCTGCCGAAGGAATCGTCCGGCAATCCGAACCGGGGCAACAGGGGTAGGTGAACGACCGGCTTGCCGAAGGGCAAGCCCCGGGGCCCTGCTTTGGAAGCGGTGGGGCGGTCGGCAGAAACAGATGGTGTTTTGAGGCAGTGGCCTATATTGGTTATTGGCATAAGCCGCTTGCAGTGTGAGTAAGAAAGTCCGGTTGCCCCGCAATGAACTCCGTGTCTGGAGGGTGTTTTTGATGGGGTTGAAGTTAAATTAATAAGGGAGTTAAAACATGCTTGAAACGATTGCCGTCATTCTGATCATCCTTTGGTTACTGGGTTTGGTTTCCGCGTACACCATGGGTGGATTCATTCACATTCTTCTGGTCATCGCTGTTGTGATGATTCTGCTGCGCCTTATTCGGCGCTGAGTGGCTTCGCCTGTTTACAGGGCGCCGCCTGACAGGCGGTCGATGCCGTCCCCACCCGGAAATGGCGGTCAAGGATGACTGCAACCCGGGATATTTCCAGGGATGGCGACATGATGCGCCGCAGCGCTGGGGTGATCACTGCGACCGCGATAGATAAGTAAGACAGGCCTGGCCGCCGTGCTGTGCACGTCGAGACACCCCCTGTAGAAACACCCCGGCTTCGGTTGTCATAAACGCGTGAAGGTGTCGCCAGAATGAACATGTGCTTGGATCGGACCAATGTCAAAATCACTTAAAATCCTCAGCATTGTCACCGGCGGGCTCATCGGGCTACTTGCCCTCACCGCAATTGCTCTGTTTTTTTCCCTGGATGCCAACGCCTTCAAGCCTCGATTTGAAGCGGCTGTTTCGGACGTTTTCGGGATGGAAGTCAAAATCGGTGGACGTATGGGCGTGGGTCTTTTTCCAAACTTGCTGGTCATCCTTGAGGACGTGAACATCCGTAACCGGGGAACGGAGGTCGCCACCGCAAGGGAGGCCAGGATTCGAATCGATTTCCTCCCTCTGCTTTACAAGCGAGTACAGATCAAGACGATTTCGCTTGAGCACCCGAGGATATCCATCGAGCGAGACCACGATGGCATATTCAACTTTGAGAAATCCGTGGCGGCGCGGAAAATATTGCCTGACCTGAACCTGGAAAAAATATCGCTTTCAGGCGGCACCATCATTTACTCGGATATGCAATCCGGGAGGGGGTTTGAGGCAGCTGATTGCAGCCTGGACGTGAACCGACTGCGGCTTACGGAAAGGAATCGCCCAGGCATCATGAAGAACTTATCCTTCACGGCGGAAGCCGCCTGCGGAGCAATCCGGACTCAGGACTATGCTGCATCCGGATTGAAGTTTTCGGTTGCCGGGCAGCGCGGGGTTTTCGATCTCAAGCCGGTCACGATGCGTGTATTTGAGAGGCAGGGTTCGGGCAGTATCCGAGCGAGTTTTACGGGTGCGCTTCCCCTCTACACTGTTCGCTATTCTCTATCACCGTTCCGTATCGAGACATTCCTCCGGCACCTGGCGCCGCAGAAGGTTGCAGAAGGGCCGATGGACTTTTCAGCAAACCTGTCGATGCAGGGAAAGACAGGGAAAGACAGTGAAAGACAGTGAAAGAACTGAGACAGACTGCGCAGGGGCAGTTCTCACTGCGCGGCAAGCACCTCATCCTCTATGGCCACGATCTCGATCGGTCGTTTGCCCGGTATGAGTCCAGTCAAAACTTTAATCTCGTGGACGTGGCCGCCCTCCTCCTTGCCGGGCCGGCCGTCCTGGCGGTGACCAAGGGCTACAATTTTGCGAGCAATTTTCAGGCATCGGCGGGCCGCAGCGAGATCCGTACGCTCGTCTCCGACTGGAAAGTCGAGCGCGGCGTGGCGCAGACGCAGGATGTGGCCATGGCGACGAATCTGAACCGGGTTGCTCTCAAGGGCGGGCTCGATTTTGTCAATGCGCGGTTCGATGACGTCACCGTGGCCTTAGTCGATACGCGGGGCTGTCTCAGGGTGAAACAAACCCTCCGGGGTTCCTTCAAAAAACCGCTGGTTGAAAAGCCGGGCGCCATCAAGTCACTCAGCGGGCCCGTGGTCAAGTTGTTCAAGCAGGTTGAAAACCTTTTTCCTGGCGGTGCGTGAGATGTGTTTTACGCCGGTTCGGTCGTGTCGCCGACATAAGAATTTGCAACGGAGGCCGGTCCATCCAAAAGGGTCGTACGCATCCAGCTCAAGCGATGCCCAGCCTTCGCAAGCGCATCATTTGACGTGACGTAACTCTAGTACAACGCTCATTGCCAGTGGCAGAAACGCACCGATGCATGCAGCGACCAATACGTCAGTTGGCCAGTGCACACCCAGTACCAGTCTCGACATGGCGACAAGCGTTATCCACAGGATTGCAAGCGACAGTGCCAAATTGCGCGATGCCGGTCGAATTCGGCTGATGCAAAGGGCGGCGGCGGTAGCAAATGCCGCGACGGCGAGGGTATGTCCACTGGGAAAGCTGGACCCCCAATACCATTCGGTGTCCCATAGTATGGGCCGAGCCCGGCCGACCACCATTTTGATCAGGTAAATCAGCATTGCAGCACTGATTACCGACGCGGCAACAAGCAACGCTTCGAAGCGGCGCTTTGCCCACAACAGTGCAATGGTTGCTACGGTTGCGAGTGGAAAAAGAAACCATGATGACCCCGTCAATGTAACCGCTTCAAAGAACCCGGATAGCGTGCGTGGAACGTGACCATGGATGAAAAGCAGGATGGTTCTGTCGATCGGGCCTGATTCTCCACCGACCACATCTTCGATCAGTTTAATTGCGGACACCGCAAGGATGAGCACCGAAAGCGTGATCAAACGGCGCTTCCCGAGCGGTTCCGACCATGTGGGTTGCATGCGGCGCACAGTTTCACCCAGGATAAAGTAAAGACTGGCGACGATGAGCACCATCTTCACGATGTCCTCGACGAGTTCAAAGATCACGTGTATTCCGCAAATTAACTGCGTTCGACGCCGGCAGGGGGTCGCCTGTTTGAAACCAGGCCCAGGGGGACACGGGATTCATATTCTGTCCACGTAATTGATCGGGGCATGATCGGCTAATGGTTTGGGTGGACCGAAAAAATGCTTGAGAAAAAACGTACGATCTGGGGCGATCAGGCGTGTTGTTGTTCCGGCATGCTTATATCCCAACGCTTCCGAAGGGACGGTTGTCATGACATCTTCATCGTCGACTATCCGATAGATGGGGACGTTATGGAGTGAGGCGATGAATGCCTGATTTCCAACCCGTGGCGAGCCGAACGTGTAAACCGCGCTGGGCGGATGACGTGCTGCAGCCAGCGTGGCAAGCGCTGCGCCCAGGCTGTGTCCTGTGTAAAAAACCGGGCCGTTGAGCGTGGCCATCTCTGCAGCCATGTCGTGCCATACCGAATTGAGCGCTTCCGTAAAGCCTGCGTGCACCTCTTTTTTGTTTCCAGCCATCGACAATTCACCGAATTCGAGATCGGTAAGGTAGTCCTTGAAATTGTGTTCGGTGCCGCGAAACACCAGCACGGTGAAGGGCAACGCCCCTCCAAATTCGACCAGCATGGCTTGCGTACCCGTTTCCTTCGAATGGAAAAATCGTCTTTGCGTAAATCCGGCCTGCTCAAGAAAGTGGGTTCGGGTTGGCTGCGGTGGCGCGCTGTCTTCCTCGGCATCGTGGCGGTAGAACAGCCGGCTGAGCTCAGCGAGCCATCGCGCGTTAACCGGGCAATAGGCAGAGGTCGTCGGGACGAATGCCGGAAAGGGGCGGCGCAGGAAAAAGTCCGTCGCATCGCCGGGATGCAGGAGGTCTTGCCATGAGGTGTCGGTTTGCATTGATTGATCCGCCGGTGCGACAAAATCGTGCGCCTTTCATTGCTGAGCCGGGTGACAAGTGTTGCCAGCGTCAACGTGAGCGTTCATTTAATCAGACGGTCTTTAACAGTCCCTTCAGATCGCATTAATGTAAGTTCGCCACGCAGCCACTGGTTGCTCGTAATCGTTGCGCCGCCATTGCATTTCACCTTATACGCCAGACCGGTAAAACTGCTTTGCGTGGCAGCGCGTTCAATAAAGGCTTCGGTGGTGTTGATCAGGTTTCTAGACGCCAACCATTTGTACTTGTCGCGCAAATGCGCTTGCGCCTCTTTCGCGTCGTGCCAGGTGCCGTTGCGATAAAACGCACACCCGGACCCCTCGACAAAGCCCAGCAGGAAGTTGACTTCTGCTTGCACACTTGCGGGAGGCTCCGCGAGTGCAACGGAGCCCCACAAGACCCCAAGCATCAATAGCGAACCCATTACCCATCGTATGTTCATAGCTCATCATCCAGTGGTAGCAGCGACAAAAGGTGGACCTTGGTCCTTTGCCAGTCACTCCGGGCCGGTTCAGTGTCGTACTCAACGGCTTCGCCGCCTTCCTGGGTTCGCCACACCCAAGCGGAAGAATCCTCATCGCTGCCTGGGCGCAGTGCCAGCGTGTAGGCATTGACCGGCTGCACCATAGCCTCAAATCGTGCAGCAACCTGTTGGGCAAGCTCGGGGCTGTCAATCACCAGCCCAATCTCGGTGTTCAGGTGCATCGATCGCTGATCAATGTTCATAGACCCGATAAAAACGCGCTGGCGGTCGAACACGAACAGCTTCGCGTGCAGGGAATAATTTCCATAGCGTGATATGGCCGCCGTTTGACCACTGCCTCGGGCATTCCCCAGAAGTGAGCGGATTTCATAGAGTTCTACGCCATTTTTCAGCAGCGGGGTCCGATACTGCATATAGCCGGACTGAGCCAGCAATACGGTGGATGATTCGAGTGAGCTGGTCAGAATACGGACACGCACGTTGCGTTGGCGCAGGTCCTTGAACATCTGCATTCCTTCATCGCCGGGTATCAGATAGGGCGTGATCATCAGCAGTTCGGACTGCACCTTGCTTGTGGCATTGGCCACCGCCCGATGCATGAGTCTACCCACCATCGCGCCGCTTTCCACTTTTTTCTTGTCTGGGCTGTCGCTGATCAGTTGCGCGTGCGCCCAGATCAGGGGCAAGCGGCCGGAGAGCATCCCGTCAAATGGATCGCCGGTGGCGACCCGCTTGGCGTAATCCACACCGTCAGCCTTCAACTGTTTGCTCTCTTCGTGCAATACCAGGCGATGCTCGCTTAAAGCTGAATGCGACGACTTTTCACGAGACAGTGCGCCTGCGGGAATCGACAGGCCGTTATTCCAGAATTCATCAAAGGTCCACGACAGCCT
>JAAFGW010000100.1 GCA_010365175.1 Sulfuriferula multivorans
AAAATCTATCTAACCATGAAGCCCTGAGCGCTGCAAATCACCAACACCCAAAACTAAATTTCGGAAATTTACAGAAAAGAAGTTGCTTTATCTGACGCACCGGCCGGTGGCCGAGGGCGAGCGCGTCAGCGGCGTCTATCGACGCAGCGTCCAACTCGCCAGCGGCCGCTTCGCGATGCTCGACGACGGCATAGGGTTCAGCTTGGTGCCGTGGAAGCCGGTGATTGAGCAGCGGCTGGGGAAAGCGATGACGGCTATCATTCGAGGGAGTAACGTGTCGTGGGTGCTTGAACGGCAACGTGGGATATCAATGGAGTAAGTCGCTCGTTCGTAATCAGGCCCACTGGACTTGCAAGCAAGGTCGTCCTTAGAGCAAGCTTTTAACTGACGTCGCCCCCACCCATAGCTTGGTACAAAGCTGCGCTATCGACCAAACGTTGTGCCTGAGCCGCGATCAGGTTGATTCGATTCTGTTGCGCCTGCTGTTGTGCTGTGAGCAGTTGGACATAACTGGCGGCGCCCAGTGCGTATTGTTTTTCGACCAGTCTCAGGGATTCCTGTGCCGAAGCGTTGGCGCTTTCCAGCGATTGCTGCACTTGCGCATCGCTTTCAACGATGCGCAGCACATCAGCCACGCTGCGCAAGGACTGCAGCACAGAGAGTTTCTTACCCGGTAAAAATGGTCGCAACCTTTGCGCTCGGCTCGGGCCGTCTGTACACGTTCATGCACCGTAATCCGATGTTGGAGATGCACCCGGTCAGTTTCGCCAACGATCCCTACATCCCGGGACAGAACGACAAGCGGATCGCGATTAACGCAAGCCTGCAAGCGGACTTGCCCGGCCAGTGCGGGTCCGAGAGCAGCGGCCGCGTGCTCATTCCGCCAAACTTATTCATGTCGGCCTCCGCCGTGTCAAAGTCGTTGAGGCCGACTACATGATTATCAGAACCGATATCCGAACATAGTGTGATCAACCAATAATCACCTCGAAAAATTTAGGAGATCGGCTGCCGTCAAACATGGGTTCGACACGCTTGCTGGCTTCAGTGTGAGCGGGGGTATCATGCATGGTCATGAAGCTTTCATGGCTCTCATGCTCCACGATGGCAGCATAGTTGCCACTCTCGATGGGTTTCAGGAGTCGGCGGCTGATGAATCCTTTGTGGGTTGCAAACTCCTTATTTGTCTGGACAAACCACTCACGAAATTCAGCATCCTTTCCAGCCTTGATCTGTGGGAAGTTGATGATAACGATAAACATGACTCTTACTCCTTCTTTAGTTTTGCGGATCGAATACTGGGCATCCCCAGAGAAGACTTACCGCTGGGGATTCGGGACGACTACTACGATGCCACTTCCGGTATTGCCGCGCTGGCCAGTAACCCCGGTGGGACCGGAATAGGAACTGTAACCAGAACAGCAGATCGCGGTTGGTGGGCATGGCCGCCAGCAGTCCGCGTGTCTCCTTGTCGAGGCTCAACCAGCCACCAACCCCACCGGCGGCGAGAACGACCAGCGCCCCGAGGGCAAATTTCTTGAGTTTCAATTCAAACCTCCTGCGTAATGGCGCCAAGTATCCCGCTGTGCGCGGAACTGTCAATCCGGTGAAGACCAATGCCGGCCGAATTTCCCGATCAAATTGACTTTCTAGCAACCTGTCGAAACTAAGAGGAACACGCTGCTAACGCTTTTGTAGTGGAGCGATTGCATCGCATTCCTATATGGATCCTCTGCTTGAGCCAGGGATTAGGCATCTGGTTTGACGCCGTAAGGATTTTTCCTACTACTTAACCAACCCAAACCGACAAACAGCACCAACCATACTACGGTTCGTAAAGTCATAGCGCGGAGACTGTCAACAGCAATTGAGCTCCCTTCTGTGTATAGAAAGTAAATTGCTGCCAGCACGAAGAGGTTGAGAACGAATATACCTGCTGCCACATATGTGCCTTGCTTGAGATTGCGCCAAGCGATGACACCGGCTGCGACGTACACGATACCCATTGCAGTGTTATAGATTAGCAGTGGTCGGAAAACAATATATCCCGGGTCGGAGCCGAGAAGGACACGAGTGCCTGCGATAATTGTTAGAAGACCAAATAACGCTGCTGCAAGCACCAATACGCTTTGAATGATTTTCATATACCTCCGCATCGAGTCAGATTTCTCTTCTTTAAGGTATACAACACCCTAATTCAGCGGCGGTACTTTAGCGTCATCCCCTGTAGTTAGCATATTGAGTCGGGCCACAGCGATGCCAAGCCAAGCAACGGAAACAATCATACTCGTGGCCCCGATTAGAACAAAAATGGGCGGGGCACCGAGCAGTACTTCCGTCAAAATGCCGACGGGCATGAGCATGCCGACAAGAGCTAGCCAGGATACCCACTTGATGGTCAATTTCTGAAATGGTAGGCGAAGCAAGAGATATCCCACGACGATATTCAAGAACGCAAATAAATTGCCGTGAACGTGAGACAACCGTGATTCAAAGTGCTTTCCGATGGTGTAGTCCGCTATCCATTGCTCCTTACCAGGAGCAAAATCCCGAAGGTAGATCAACACGAAGCCGAACACCATGAAACCAGCCATGAATAGCAGGCCGGCGGAGATATTGATTTTTCCATGTGTCATCTTGACCCCAAGTGATTTTCAGAAACCTGATCAGTATAAACCACCTCCTCAGGAGTTACGATAGTCGGTCTGTCACACGCGCTCAACGCCATCGCTGTCAGTGCCACTGAAAAAACAATAGAACACTTCATGAGAATTTCTCTTGATTGTTTGGACGCGTCACACCCTTGCCAAGCCTCGGGTTCTCAATGCGGCAACTTGATAGCCTTCCATCCGGTATGGTCAAAATACTGACCGTACGTATTTAACGCCTGAGCGATCTGGACCACGCCTGACGCTCTTTCCTTGTCATGCTGTTTTCCCTCCGCCGTTTCCACGCCATTCATGATGTCGCCGATGACGACATGGAGCTGCGCGTCTGCCTTGGGATTGAGCTTGCAGTTTTGCACGATGTAAGCGACCTGTGCCGCGACCTCTTTGCCGAGCGCGTCGTAATCGGCCGTCGTGGCCTTGCCCGAGTGCGCCGCCGGCAGCGTGGTGGCGACGGACGACCGGATGGCCGTCATTGCCTGGCGCAAGGGGGCATCGGACGCCCACTTCTTGCCGGCATTGAGTTCGATCTTGTGCGAGTCCGATCCGTGTTTGTGGGAATCGGCGGCCAGCGCCACCAAAGGGGTTGCCAGCGTGGCGGCAATCAGCAAAAGCATCGGCAATTTCAGTAATTTCATGGCGTACTCCATTGAGGGTTGGGGGAATTCAGTCAGGAAAATGCCTGGCCTTGTTTCATTCAACGAACGACACATGGAGATGTTCCATTTTTTGCCGCTCCACCCGGAAACCGAAGCGCATCCGCGTCAATCGCGATGCAGCCGTTCTTCCTCCGTGGCTTCCTGCGCATAGCGGCTCAGCAGCAAGGCCATCAGTTTTTCGCGCTGGCCTTCGTCCAGCAAATCGCGTTCGGCCAGTAGTTGCGTGATCACGCGCCGCTGCTGCGCATCTTGCAATGCGGCGATTCTGGCTTGCTCGACATCGATCGCGGCCAGTTCTGGCGTGGCTGAAAAAATGTGTCGCACCAGCATTTCGCGATGCTTTCGGATGTCGCGCCAGTTGGCAGCAATATCCTGTACGAAGGCCGGTTCGAGCTGCCCCCAGCGCCGCCGCTGCTCGCCGGTCAGTTGGAGGTAATCCGGCAGATTCACATGCGGCGCCTGCGCAGTGCCTGCATCCGGCAGCGGCCGCGCCTGTTTGACGAGGACAGCCCCGATCATGCCAAGGTTCAGCGACAGCGAGACGGCCAACAGCCATTTCCAGACGGTGCGGTTCATTGCATTCCTTTCGACAATCGGCATAATTCGGCGGCCGCGCACAGTCCGCCCGGCGGGACCGGATCGAACACGCGGGCCATCGCCGCGGGCGGCGCGCTGACGGCGCCACCGCCGATCAACAAGCCGCCGAGCCAGACGCCGGAGACCAGCGCGGCCACCGCCAAGCCGGCTGGCGGCCCCCAGTCTGGCCAGAACGATCGCGCCGGCGGTCTGCGCACCGGCGCGGCTCGCAGGCGGTCTTTGAGGCGAGCCGCGAGATCAAAGCCCAGCGCCGGCGATGGCAGTTCACGCAGGCTTTGCCGCAATGCGTTCAGCTCATCGAGCCGGCGCCGGCAAATCGGGCAGCCCGCCAAATGACCGGCAAAGCGCTCGCTTTCACCGGACCTCATCCTATTGTCCGCGTAGGCGGACAGGTCATCGTGTTTGGGGCAAGTCATGACAATTCCTCCAGTCGGCTCGGCATCTTGTCGAGCAGCGCAGCGCGCGCCCGCGCAATACGCGACTTGACGGTGCCGGGGTTGAGACCGAGCACGGCCGCAATGCTCTCGTAAGACATTTCCTCGATTTCCCGCAGCAACAGGATCTCGCGATGCTCGACCGGCAGCCGCGCCAGCGCCGCTTCCAACTGGCGGTAGCGCTGCACGGTTTCGAGCGCCGCATCGGGCGTGGGTGCGGAGTCGGCGATGTCGGCATCTTCTTCCAGCGCCACAAATTCGACGCACTTGCCGCGCCGCAACAGATCGAAGGCCAAATTGCGCGCGATGCGAAACAGCCAGGTCGTGAAGCGCGCATCGGGTCGCCAGCGCCCCAGCCCCTGATAAGCTCGCAGAAACGTTTCCTGCGTCATCTCCATTGCATCGTCCTGTGAGCGCGTGAGCCGCACCAGAAAGCGGTAGATGCGGTCTTGATAGCGTGCCACCAGTTCCGAAAACGCCGCGCTGTCGCCACGCTGCGCGCGCGTGACGCATTCGTGGTCGTCAAGGTGGCTGAAAATTCGCATCTGTCGGCTTCAACGAATGGGCGCGGAAAAAGTTCCAGCGATAGGCATGAAAGAGCGAAATGGGGTGGCGCAGCGCGCCCGAAAGCTTGCCTGCTTCAGCTGCGCGTCACTTCAGCGTTGTCCATAAAAATGCTCCACGAACGGTTTACGGAAACTCTGATGGCAGGCCAGACAGCTGTTTTGCAGCGTCGCGAAGGACGAGATCACGGCTTGCCCATCACTGCGAACGGCAGCCTGCTCCAGTGCCTGCGCTGCTTGGTGCGTTTTCTCGTCATGTCCCTTGAACTTGCCAGCATCAGCGCCGACAAAACTTAGGATGCGCATCTTCTCTACCAGCGGCGGCTGTGGGTGATCGGCAATCAACGGCGCGATTCTTCTCACCATTTCCCAGTCCTCACGGGAAATACCGTCGGTAACGCCCTGCATGTTCTTGCCCAGGTCTTGCATGATCTTGCGTAGCGCCAACGGCTTGGCCTTGTCGGCGTCACCGGCCCATGCCTGCGAGCAGGTGCTCGCCAGGAGCGTGCCGATAACGGTGACTGAGAAAAATGTTTTGAAAGGATGTCGGTGTTGCATGGAAATCTCCTTGAAATGGTTGGTCAGTGTTTCTTGGGCGAGCATTCAGCGCGTGTAACGCTCCCTGCGCCCCACTAGAACTCAATGCTCAGCGCGACAGAGCCGTAAGCCTGGTTGGATACCTGCTCTTCGAATTCCCGTGAGCGATAAACACGCATCACGGCCAACTTGGCGCCATGTCCCGCCAGCAGGCCATGAACGCTGATACCGACTGCTGCCTGGGCAACCCATGGCCGGCGCGTGACACTGTGGCTTGATCGAAAGAGGTTTCCGTCGAGCGAAAAGTCGTGCGCGACAAGTTTTGTTTCGAGCGTTCCGAAAAGGTGTATACCTGACCGCGGTTTGGTGGCTGTGGTATTGGCACCATCGGCCTCGCTGTGGATCGAGGCGGCCGATGGCGGGCGATTTTCGGCACCTGGCCTGATGGGGTAGCTCCCGAAATCGTTCGGCAGATTCCAGCCTATGCGCCCTTCAATGCCAAGCGTGGCGGACGTTTCGATGTTGCCCAGCCGAAGTCCCATCGACCGTATCGAGTCGGAAGAAAAACCGGGAATGATGGCGCCCGTTCCGCGATAGTCCCTGAATTTTCGGTCAAGGGCCAATTGAATGGCTGGTTCATTTTTCAACTGGTGTTGCCAACCCAGAAACCTGTCGGCACCAATCGCATCGTGGACCACGTTTTGTGATTGCTCCGCCAGAGACCACGGGCCGATAACACCCAATGTGATCTCGCGCGTATCGAGCATTTCCAGATTCGTTTGTGGTTCATGTTTTCGCCGGTTCCACGACAAACCCATGTAAAGCAATCCCGCATAAGGTCGATCATCGAGGATCAGGTCGGTGCGGGAGAAATTCTTCGGGGTGTATATGGACTGGCCAAACTTGACCACCACGTTCTGCGTATTGGCGGAGTTTCCCGCATCGGCCCAAAAATCGGGGTTCATGAATTTGATGAGTTCCGCATGCAGCCGAACCGGCACCGGCAGGCACTCGGGCCGAAGCCTTCCGGCCATGTCGTGCGAAACCAGGGTCAGCGCCACGCCGTTCGTGTAGTTCTGGTCGGTGCTGGTAAACAGGTCGTTCTCCAGCCTTGCGGTGCCTCCCCGGAATCTGACGACCTCATTCGCCTTGCAATCCTTGATGCTGGGGGCGTCTTCACTGGCTGCTTGTGCCATGGTCGGCACGAGGTACAAAAAATACAGCATAAGCGCCAACGCGGCTTTCCCCAGCCCATGCCTTGCCAGCAGATGCATCGTGAGGGGAGGCGAATTTGCCAAAAATTCATGCGGGACGCATTTACGACAGCGCGAACTATTCACCGATGACACCGAGGCCTTCATAGCCAACCTCCCGTGAAACCCGCTCGCCGTAAGCCGCTGGCAATGTATGGGCAGTTTCGCATCAATCGCCACAACAAGCCGGTCCGATAATTTTCGATCATCAAGATAATCGGCCCTTTATTAAGCCCGTAATGCCATGGCGATACCCAACCAAAGGGGTTGCCGGATATTTCTGGGCGGGTCTGGTTGAAAGTCGCTTTGAAGCCGTAGGGATCGGACTCTGTCAATTCAACCTGCTGAATAAGATGGTCTATCGTGGGCAGCACAATCTCTGGTGCGAACGGCAGCGACGCCACCACGGCCCACGGCGCGATGGTGCCGTCATCCGGTCCGTACGGCACGCCGCGCCCCACGTAATCGAAGAATTGGCGCTCGATGCCGTTCACTTTGATGGTGTCCGGGCCGGGGCCGTCGCTCGCGGTAAGTCCCCAGTAATGCCGGCCATAGCCGGCGAACTTGAGCGGGTTCTCGATCGCGTACTGTTGGTGCGCATAAGTCGCGCGGCGGCTGTTCACGAAATAGTCGATGCCCTTGCTACGCATGAAGGCGTCCTGAATGCCGCGAAAGTCGATCCAGACATGCGAGAGCTGGTGTGTGAACAACGGCCCGGCGTAAAGATAGTCCTGTCCGTAACAGTGTTCCCACCGGTAAGTCGAAGTCCGCGCGGCGTAGCTGCTCTCGGGCAGCGGATGAGTGGGCGAGCCCAGCCCCAGCATATACAGCAGCAACGCCTCGTCGTAGCCTTCCCAGCGGTACTTGAGAAAGCCGCTTTCGGGCTTCCAGCCGTGCGTGACCGTGGCGCCGCCATCTTGTGCCCACTGCCAATCGGCGCGGCGATAGAGCGCATCGGCGAGGGTGCGGATTTCATGCTCGTCGGCCGTGTCCGCGTCAAAATAAATTCCCGCCGTCAACGCGCCCGCCAGCAGAAAAGCGCTGTCTACCGTTGACAGTTCGCATTGCCAGGCGCGCCGGCCGGTCTGCATGTCGAGAAAATGATAGTAAAAGCCCTGATAGCCGGTGGCGTCAGGCTCCGGACCTTGCGGGCTGTTCCAGAAAAATCGCAAGGTCGCAAGCGTTCGTTCCACCGCCGCGGCACGCGACATAAATCCGCGCTCGACAGCCACCGGGTAAGCCGCCAACGCGAGGCCGGTGGCGGCAATACTTGCCGGCCAATCCGCTGCGGTCTTGTCGATCACCAGCCCGTTGACTGGATTCGTTTCATGCAGAAAGTAGTTAAATGTTGCGTGCTGAATCTTTTCCAGTTCGGCATCGACGGCTAGTTTCTTGCTGCTCATGGTTCCACCCTCGTGGTCCTGACGTTCTTCGGTTCGATCATGACTTTTCTCGTCCGTTTTCCGGCATCAGCGCCGACGAAACTTAAAATGCGCATCTTCTCGGTCAGCGGCGGCTGAGGATGGTCGGCAACCAGCGGTGCAATTTTTGCCATCAGTTCCCAGTCCTCACGGGAAATGCCATCGGTAACGACCTGCATGTTCTTGCCCAGGTCTTGCATGATCTTGCGCAGGGCAAGCGGCTTGGCCTCAGCCAGAAGCGTACCGAGATGGGGTCTCACGGTCGCCATACGACGCGCACGCTGACGGCGGAAGGGAGGAGCCGCAATCGTCAGGTCTGACCGCACGCCGCCATATGGCGGCCCCTGAAACCCAATCCGGTCGGTGACACGCAGGCGGTGCCGTTGCATGAGTTGCTGTCCCACCCCGTTACGCACCGGTCTGCCCATCGTGTTGTGTTGACGGTCGTTGCTTGCCTGCAGCCTGGCCGCGCGCATCCGCTGCGGCTGTGCGGGCGTCCCAGCCCCCACCCAGCGCCTTGAACAGTGCGATCAGATCGATGGCGGTGGCGGTGTGAGTACGGACGTAGGCATCTTCGGCGTCGCGCAAGACGCGCTCTTCGGCCAGCAGGTCGGTCAGCGCGATATCGCCTGCCTTGAAGCGCATTTGCATGTGAGCGTAGCTGCGGCGTGCTGCTTCCACGGCCGCGCGCTGACGCTGCACCGCGTCCAGGCCAAGCTTGTAGTCGCTCAGTGCGCGTTCCGCATCGCCCAAGGCGGCTAGCACGGCCCCCTCATAGGCAAGTGCGGCCTGCTTCTGTCGCGCTTCGCTGGCATGGATCTCCGCGCGCACGCGGCCGCCGTCGAACAGGCGCCAGGAAATCACCGGCATGATCGAAAAAGTCTGGCTGGCGGACTCGAACAAATTGCCTGCATCCAGCGATTGGAAACCGCCGCCGGCGCCGATCGACAGCTTCGGAAACAGCTCCGCTGTGGCCACGCCGATGTCGGCGGTGCGGGCGGCCAGGCGACGTTCGGCGCCACGTACGTCAGGCCGGCGGCGCAGGATGTCGGCGCGTGCGCCCACCGGGATCGGAGCCAGCATGATCTCCGGTACGCCTGTGTCGAGCAACGCAAGCTCGCGCTCCGGTGGTGCGCCGAGCAGCACGCCGAGGCCAAGCGCGGCGCCGCGCAGCCGCGCGCGAATACCGGGCAGGCCGGCGGCGGCGGCGGCCA
>JAAFGW010000101.1 GCA_010365175.1 Sulfuriferula multivorans
GGCCGGGCGGCGAATGGCTCGCCACGCAATACTGGAACGTGCAGGGCGATCCCGCCTGGCTGCGCGCGCAGATTGGCGTTCTGGGTCTCACCGATAGCACGTCGTTGAAAGCGCTGGTCGGCGGCGTCGGGCGTAACGCGGCGAAGTTCGGTCTGGCGGTGTTCGCGTTGTTTTTTCTGTATCGTCACGGCGACAGCGTGCTGGCGCAGTTTCGTGGGGTGGCCACGCGCTGGCTGGGCGAGGCGGCCCGCGGCTATATCCTGGCGGTTGGCGTGACGGTGCGTGCGGTGGTGTTCGGCATTGTGCTGACCGCCCTGGCGCAGGGGGTGCTCGCCGGGCTGGGCTACTGGGTGGCCGGCATATCGGCGCCGGCATTATGGGGGGTAATAACTGCCCTGATATCGCTGATTCCTTTTGTTGGCCCGGTGGTGTGGATCGGACTGTCCTTGAGCCTGTTGGCACACGGCGAAACTCAAGCCGCATTGGGGCTCTTTTTGTGGGGTGCGCTGGTGGTGAGCTGGATCGACAACCTGATTCGCCCGATCGTCATCAGCGGGCCGACGCGGATTCCGTTTTTGCTGGTGTTTTTGGGGGTGCTCGGCGGCCTCAATGCATTTGGCCTGATCGGCCTGTTTCTGGGGCCGGTGCTGCTCGCTGTGTCGGTAGCCATTTGGCGTGAATGGCAGGTTCACGCGCGTTCAGTCTGAACCGGGCGCCAGCACTTCAAGGCACTTGAGGGGTGAGCTTGGTGGTATCCTTGCAAACTGCGCAGGGGCTTTTGCCGGCATGCGCGAATCCATCCCGCCGCTTATGCGACCCGTGCACGCTCCCCTACAACGCAACACTCAAACAGACAGCACTTGCAGCCATGACCAACCCAAAGATGACCTATGCCGGATTTCACCATGACAAACATGGGATCACCATGATGGGGCGCGTTGTGCTGGATGCTTGGGTGTTTGGATTTTTGCCCGAAACTGAAGATTGTGCTGGCTGGGATCTGGGCCGTATGCAAGTGCTGATGGAAAAGATCGAGGCCGAGTGGGACAAATACATGAATCTGCCCAGCCGGCTGCCGCCTGAGCTGCGTGACCGTCACACGGCCATATATAAAATGGCGGTGGAAGAGGCGCGCAAAAAAGGCTGGGATCCCGAACTCGGCGAAGACGATTAAGCCATTTATTTGATTGCCGTTATCAACTCGCCTGATTTGCCTCTATGGAATTGACTCCACCGCTGCTGCAACTCGCTACCCAGGCACTTGACCTGGTGCTGGATTTCAAACGCCCGGCTGATGCCGAGCTGTCGGCATTTTTCCGCGACCACAAGAAGCTTGGATCGCATGACCGTGCATTTGTCGCCGAAGCCGTATTCGGCGTGCTGCGACGTTATCGCTATCTGTCGGTGGTGGTGCCGGCTGCCAATCCGCGCACGTTGGTGATTGCCTGGTTGATCAAGGCGCGTGGCATGAGTGGCGCGGTGTTGGAACAATTCGCCAAGCCCGAACTGATCGATCATATCCGCAACGCCAAAACCGATGATCTGCCGCTGGGCATCGCAGCCGATCTGCCCGACTGGGTGATCGAAAAGCTGCAGTTGTCGATGCGTGATGCCGATATCCTTGCGCTAGGCCGCGCCTTGCAGTTGCAAGCGCCGCTGGATGTACGCGTCAATACGATCAAGGCAAACCGCGAGACTGTACTGGCGCAGTTGCTCGCAGAGGGCATGGCCGTTGAGGCCACGCCGTATTCGCCGTGGGGCATCCGCTTCAAAGAGCATCCGGCGATCAACCGTCATCCCCTGTTCGTCAATGGCAGTCTGGAAGTACAGGATGAAGGCAGCCAACTGTTGGCGCTGTTGGTTGGCGCGCGGCGCGGCGAAATGGTGTGCGACTTTTGCGCAGGGGCGGGGGGTAAAACTCTTGCCATCGGCGCGATGATGGCATCGAGTGGGCGCCTCTATGCATTCGATGTGGCCGAAAAGAGACTGGTCAAGATGAAGCCGCGGCTGGCGCGTTCAGGTTTGTCCAACGTCATGCCGCAGTTACTCTCATCCGAGAACGATACGCGGGTGAAACGGCTGGCCGGCAAGCTCGACCGCGTGCTGGTTGATGCGCCATGCTCGGGGCTGGGCACCGTTCGCCGCAATCCCGACCTGAAATTCCGGCAGTCGCCCGAAAGCGTGGCAGAACTGACGCAAAAGCAGACCGCCATTCTGCGCTCGGCGGCCAAGCTGTTGAAGCCCGGCGGTCGACTGGTGTATGCAACATGCAGCCTGTTGACGGAAGAAAATGAGGCGGTTGTCGAGACGTTGTTGGCTGAAGGACAATTTACGCTGTTGCCGGTTCACGAACTATTGGCGCAGAGTAAGATCGACCTCGATACGGGCCCCATGCTCAAGATGTCCCCTTCAATACATGGTACGGACGGCTTTTTTGCGGCAGTTCTAGTTAAGACAGCTGGTTAAGACAGCCGCTTGATTTGCTGCAGGTATTGCAGTTTGAACGGGATGTTTTTTTCGGCCTGATAATTTGATATGACCGCTGTGAGATTCGACCCTGATGCGCTCGGCAGCTTGTGCGGTTTGTTTCGCGCACGTGTCGCCGCATCGCCAGATCAGCTTGCCTACCGTCAGTTCGATGAGGCGAGCGACGCCTGGGTCAGCCACACCTGGGCACAGGTGGCCGCTGAGGTGGCGCGCTGGCAGGCTGCCCTGATCAAGGAAGGCCTTATCCCCGGGGATCGCGTGGCCGTGATGCTGAAAAACAGCGTCGAATGGGTGATCTTTGATCAGGCTGCACTTGCACTGGGACTCGTCACCGTGCCGTTGTATCTCGATGACCGCCCCGAAAATGCAGCGTATATCCTTAATCATTCCGGTTCAAAATTACTGCTGGTTGAAGGCAAGTTTCAGCACAAGAAGCTGGCCGAAATCACGGGCTCGACTACGACCTTGCAACATATCGTCAGTCTGGTGGCGCCTGACAGCGAGTTGGTGAGCTGGAGTACCCGCTTTGTGGTGGCTGCCGACTGGCTGGCTGCAGCAAACGATACGCCGATACCCGAACGTCACCTGAGCCCGGATCTCCTGGCGAGCATCGTCTATACATCGGGCACCACGGGACGGCCAAAAGGCGTGATGTTGACGCACGAAAACATCTTGCGAAATGTCTTTGCCGCGTCGGCATTTGCGGATTTTGGTCCGCACCCGGTGTTCTTGTCCTTCCTGCCGTTATCGCACATGTTTGAGCGCACCGCCGGCTATTACCTGCCGATGCTGCTGGGCGCCGAGGTTGCGTATGCACGTTCGATCGCCCAACTGGCCAATGATCTACTGGCCATTCGCCCCACCGTGCTGATTTCTGTACCGCGCATTTATGAGCGGGTGTATGGGCGAATTCAGGATGGGTTGGCCAAGAAAGGCTTGGTGGCGAAAATATTGTTCAATCTGGCCGTGCGGGTGGGTTGGCGTCGTTTTGAGTATGTTCAGGGGCGCGCGAGCTGGCACCCCGAACTATGGATGTGGCCGCTCTTGAATAAACTGGTTGCGGGCAATGTCACCGCGAAACTGGGCGGGCGGCTGGAATTGGCAATTTCCGGCGGTGCGGCGCTGTCGCCCGATATTGCGCGCGTTTTCATTGGCCTGGGTGTGCCTATTTACCAAGGCTACGGACTCACCGAAACCAGCCCGGTGGTATGCTGCAACCGGCCGGGCGACAATCTGCCCTCGAGTATCGGCAAGCCTCTGCCAGGAATCGAAGTGAAGATAGGCGACGAAGATGAATTGCTCACCCGCAGCCGCTGCGTGATGCGCGGCTACTGGCAGAATGAAGAAGCCACGCACGAATTGATCGATTCCGCGGGCTGGGTTCACACCGGCGACAAGGCGCGAGTCGATGCCCACGGTTTTTACACCATTGTGGGCCGCATCAAGGACATCATCGTGTTGAACAACGGTGAGAAAGTCCCGCCCAGTGATATGGAGTCCGCGATTCTGCTTGATCCTTTGTTCGAGCAAGTGATGATCGTCGGCGAAGGCAAACCCTATCTGGCCGCGCTGACCGTTTTGAACGAAGAACACTGGCAAGCCTTTGCAGCCAGCATTCACGTCGATTCAACACATCCCATGATCCTTCGCGATCCCAAGGTGATCAAGTTGATCACCAAACGCGTGGCGGCACATCTCAAACATTTTCCGGCATATGCTCAGATCCGGCGCTTGCATCTGGACCTCACGCCCTGGACTGTGGATGACGGGTTGCTTACCCCCACCCTTAAAGTCAAACGCAATCAGGTACTCGAACGGTACCGTGTGGCGGTTGATGCCATGTATGTTGATTTCGCGCGTTAAATTTTCAATAAATAACTGGAGAGATTCATGACCTCATATACGTTTAAACGTTTACCGCTTGGTCTTGCATTGGCTGGAATGGCAAGCCTGACGCATGCCGCCGGTTTTGCGCTGGTCGAGCAGAACGCCAGCGGCCTCGGTAATGCCTATGCAGGCCAGGCCGCGAGCGCGCAGGATGCCAGCACGATTTTCTTCAATCCGGCCGGGATGACCCTGTTGCCCGACCGCCAGGTTGTGATGGCGGGGCACCTTATCAAACCCCAGGCAGAATTCAATGGAACGGTGACCCCCGCAATTGGCGGCGATAATGGCGGCGATGCCGGGGGACTTGCGGTCGTCCCGAACGCCTATTTCGCTTATCGCTTGACGCCGGATATCCATGTGGGTTTGGGTATGAACGCACCCTTTGGCCTTAAAACCGAATACGACAGCGCTTGGAAAGGTCGTACCCAGGCAATCAAGTCCGAACTCAAGACGATCAATCTCAACCCTTCGATAGCCTGGAAAGCCAGCGAAACGCTTTCACTGGGGGCGGGCCTGAGCATCCAGTACGCTAAGGCAACATTGACTAGCAA
The DNA here is from genome assembly GCA_010365175.1 of Sulfuriferula multivorans. GTDB lineage: Bacteria > Pseudomonadota > Gammaproteobacteria > Burkholderiales > Thiobacillaceae > Thiobacillus. The sequence goes on from JAAFGW010000101.1 coordinate 4,926, forward strand.
TGCCGGCACATCCGGTCTGGCCACCATCGAAGGGGATGATTATGGCTGGGGCTTCAATCTGGGCGCGCTGTGGCAGGTGAGTCCGGCGACCCGGATTGGCCTCGCCTACCGGTCAGAAGTGGAACAGAAACTTAAAGGTACGGCCGAGTTTTCACTGAATGCGCTTGGAAATGGCCCGATAAAAGCGAGCCTCACCCTGCCGGATAGCGCTTCACTCTCCGTGCTGCACAAACTGAATCCCAAGTGGGAATTGTTAGCTGACGTGACTTGGACCGGCTGGAGTGATTTTGATGAACTCCGTATTCTGCGTACCAGCGGTACGTTGCTCAGCCTGACACCCGAAAACTGGAGTGATAGCTACCGTTATTCGGTCGGGGCTAACTACCGCATGAATGACAAATTGACCCTGCGCGGCGGTGTGGCATACGACGAGACGCCCGTATCCGATATCTACCGCACCGCGCGCATTCCGGATGAAAGCCGCACCTGGCTTGCATTCGGCGCGCAATACCGACTGTCCAACAGCAGTGCGATCGACTTTGGCTACGCCCATCTGTTCATCAAGGATGCACGCATCAACAAAACTGAGGGGACGGCGCCCCCTATCACCCTGACCGGCAAGTATGAATCTTCGGTCGACATTCTTTCCGCGCAGTTCACCCACAATTTCTGAACCTTGGCGCAAACCATCCCCATCGACAACCTCCTTACGCGTCTGATCGACGAAAGTCAGGACGTTGTCCTGTTGTGGCAGTTGGGGGTGCTGGTGGCCTGCGCGCTGGCGGCCTGGGGCGCGATGCGCTTGGCCAAACCCTACCTCGACAATCCTGAATCGATTTGGTCGGCCGGCCGCGCAGGTGTCAGCCGGGTGAGTTACCCCTTGTTCATGTTGCTGGCGTTATTGATTGGCCGTGACATCGCGAGTCTCTGGCTGAAAAGCACTCATCTGCTGAATCTGGCGGTGCCGCTCTTGCTTTCGCTGGTGGGCGTGCGGCTGGTGATTTACGCGCTACGCTATATTTTAGAGCCGCGCGCGTCGCTCAAGCTGTGGGAACGCAGCTTCGCCTGGCTGATCTGGGGCGCGTTCGCACTCCATATCACCGGCCTGCTTCCGCACATCCATGCTGCAATGGAAGGACTTTCCTTTCAGTCGGGCACGTATCGCTTCTCGCTGCTAACGCTGTTTCAGGCTGGGTTGGTCATCATGGTGGCAATCGTTGTTGCGCTGACGCTGGCGCGGCTGATTGAAAGCCGTTTGATGAGTATTACGCAGATGAATTTATCGCTGCGTATGGCCTTGTCTAAAGCTGCGCGCACGGTGTTTCTGATTCTGGGGGTGCTGGTGGCCCTGCCCGCGGTTGGGATCGATCTCACCGTGTTGTCGGTGTTCGGTGGCGCGTTAGGCGTAGGGATAGGGTTTGGTCTGCAAAAGGTTGCGAGCAATTACATCTCCGGTTTCATTATCCTGCTGGACCGCTCGGTGCGTATCGGCGATCTGATTACTGTCGACAATCAATACGGCAAGGTCAGTCAGATTAATACCCGTTATACGTTGCTGATCGCGCTCGACGGCACCGAAACCATCGTGCCGAATGAGTCATTGATCACGCACACAGTGATCAATCATTCCTTGTCCAAGCCCAATGTCCGGGTGGCGTTGCCCATTCAGGTTTCATATGACTCCGACTTGAAACAGGTCGAGGCCTTGATGCTTGAGGCCGCCCATGAGCAAGGCCGGGTCATTCTCGACGAACCCGACATCCTTCCCAAGGTTTTGCTGCGTGAGTTTGCGGACAATGGCGTTTCGCTTGAGCTCGCCGTTTGGATTCGTGATGCCGGTGAAGGCCTGAATAATTTGCGCTCCGACATCAATTGGGGGATCTGGCGACGCTTTAAGACGGCAGGCATTGAAATCCCCTTCCCGCAACGGGTGGTGCATTGGGCCCCATCAGCAAATTTAACTTTGGATAACCCTTGATTTTTATGGGATTTGTCCGTAGATTAGCTGATGACTTTGTCCTGTTTTAGGAACCAAAAACCATGCAATTAGGCCTGATCGATCTTCCCTGGTGGGGTTATGTGGTGGTGGCGCTCGCGCTGACCCACATTACCATCGCTGCTGTCACCATTTTCCTGCATCGCTCGCAGGCGCATCGCGCCGTCGACCTGCACCCTATCGTCAGTCACTTCTTCCGTTTCTGGCTGTGGCTCACTTCGGGCATGGTCACCAAGGAGTGGGTGGCTATTCATCGCAAACATCACGCCAAGTGTGAAACGGTTGATGACCCGCACAGCCCGCAGACGCGCGGCCTCAAAACCGTCTTCTGGCGGGGATCCGAGTTGTATCGTGCCGAGGCCAAGGTGGTCGAGACGCTGGAAAAATACGGCCACGGCACCCCCGACGACTGGATGGAGCGCAACGTCTATAGCCGCCATTCGGCCAAGGGCATCGTGCTGATGATGGCGATCAACCTCGCCCTGTTCGGCCCCATCGGCCTGACCATCTGGGCGGTTCAAATGGCTTGGATTCCAGTTACCGCAGCCGGTATCATCAACGGTATTGGCCATTACTGGGGGTACCGCAACTTCGCCTGCGAAGATGCCAGCACTAACGTATTCCCTTGGGGCATTCTGATTGGTGGCGAAGAGCTGCATAACAATCACCACGCTTACGGCACCTCGGCGCGGCTATCGAACAAGTGGTATGAGTTCGACATTGGCTGGCTCTACATCAAGCTGATGACCTATGTTGGTCTGGCCACCGTCCGCAAGGTGGCGCCCACGGTGAAATGGCAACCGCCCAAGCCGCTGTGTGACCTGGATTCCTTGCAGGCCATCATTACGCATCGCTATGACGTGATGACGCGCTTCGTAAAAAGTGTGCGTGCCGAGAGTGCCGCTGAGATCGCCAAGCTCAAGGCCAATGCAAGCCTGCCGCAGAACTGGAATCTCAACAGTTTCCGTCGCTGCTTGCATCAGGAACCCGCCGAGTTGGCAGCGTCAGACAAAGCCGAGCTAGATACCTTGCTGGGCAAGAGTGAGCGTCTGAACACCGTGTATCGGATGCGTCAGGAACTCGCGGCCATTTGGGGGCGTTCTACGGCAACGCGCGAGCAACTGCTTGAGCAATTGCAGGCATGGTGCAAACGTGCTGAAAGCAGTGGCATCCAGTCGCTGCAAGATTTCTCGGTTCGCCTGCGCTGCTACGCTTGAATATGTGCGCTGCAACGACTTGAGTTATGAAACGAGTGGCCTGCGGGCCGCTCGTTTTTTTGGGAGGGCCATCGTTCCGCCGGTTGATTGTTGATTCAGTGGAACCACACCCAATAAAAAACCCGCCAACTGGCGGGTTTTTTATTGGGACCCTGCTGAATTACTTCAGCTTGGTTTCCTTGTACATCACATGCTTGCGAGCCTTGGGATCGAACTTGCTGATCTCCATTTTCTCGGGCATGGTTTTTTTATTCTTGGTCGTGGTGTAAAAGTGACCGGTGCCCGCAGTGGACTCCAGCTTGATCTTTTCGCGTCCGCCTTTAGCCATGATTCAGCTCCTTAGACAGCAACGCCGTTGGCACGAAGGTCAACCAGAACAGCATCAATGCCGTTCTTGTCGATCGTGCGCAGGGCAGCGGTGGACAAACGCAGACGAATCCAGCGATTTTCGCTCTCAACCCAAAACCGGCGGTATTGCAGGTTGGGTAGAAAACGACGCTTGGTTCTATTGTTGGCGTGGGAAACGTTGTTTCCGACCATGGGCTTCTTGCCCGTTACGACACATACGCGAGCCATGATACTGCTCCAAAGTTGATAGGTTATCCGGTCAGGGATGGCTAACGAGCCAACCCGAGAACCGCGATTTATACCACAGCCTTCAAGGCTGAGGCAAGTTCTGCGACGATCTACAGTTTGCCCGCTTCCATGAACGACAATGAAGACGCGCCTGCCACGATGAAATGGTCGAGCACGCGAATGTCCACCAGCGCCAGCGCATCCGCCAGTTTACGGGTGAGCGTAAGGTCGGCCTGGCTGGGTTCGGCCACGCCGCTGGGGTGGTTGTGCGCCAGAATCAGTGCGGCAGCGTTATGCGCCAGCGCGCGCTTGATGATCTCGCGTGGATACACGCTGGTTTGCGTTAGCGTGCCGCGGAACAATTCCTCGACAGCAATCACCCGATTTTGCGCGTCGAGATAGACACAGCAGAACACCTCATATTCCTTGCCGCGCAGAATCAGCCGCAGATAATCACGTACCGCTGCCGGGGAGGCCAGGGCATCGCCCGATTCC
>JAAFGW010000102.1 GCA_010365175.1 Sulfuriferula multivorans
AGAGTTCGCCCAAATGCAAGGCGCGGAAAAAATTTCGCAGCGCCGCATATGATTGATATGTTAGCAAGCCCGCAAGGGATACCGTCCCCGGTCAAACCGGGGACATAAAATTTTTTCTGCAACGCGGCAGTTGGGATGAAATCTGGATTTTTAGAGGTGCCCTAAAATGATACGGCTAAATTACGCTCATGCTTGAGTACACGCTCCCCCCACTGCACCTGAACCCTTTTTGACATGCCCGAATTACCTGAAGTCGAAACCACCCGCCTGGGCCTGCTGCCACGCCTGCAAGGCCGCTCCCTTACGAGCATGGTGGTACGCAATCCTCGTCTGCGCTGGCCGGTGCCGGATGACTTGGAAGCACGCCTGCAAGGGCAGAGTCTGAAATCACTGGATCGACGCGGGAAATATTTACTGTTTGATTTTGGGTCGGTCACGCAGCTGGTACACCTCGGAATGTCAGGCAGTCTGCGCTTTACCCAGCCCGACGAACCTGCAGCCCTGCATGATCATATCGACTGGCTGTTCGACGACGGCACCATTTTACGGTTGCGCGACCCACGCCGGTTTGGTGCAGTTTTATGGACCGAAGATGTCGCGCAGCATCCCCTGCTGGCGCATTTGGGGCCGGAGCCCCTCACAGCGGAATTCGACGGCGCGTACTTGCACGCACAGTGCCAACGTCGCCAGACCTCCATCAAACAGGTCATCATGGATGCCCAGGTGGTAGTCGGTGTGGGGAATATTTACGCATCAGAATCGCTGTTTCATGCCGGCATCCGCCCCACCGTCTCTGCGCGTCGTCTCACCCGGCCGGCGAGTGCCCGCCTCACAACCGCGATCAAGCAGGTGCTGACCGCTGCCATCGCGGCGGGTGGCAGCTCACTCAGGGATTACGTCCACAGCAGCGGCGAATTGGGCTATTTCCAGCTTCAAACCCGGGTATATGACCGAGAAGGGTTGCCATGCAGGGAATGTGCCGCACCCATACGCAGGATTGTGCAGGGTCAACGCGCCAGTTTTTTCTGTCCCGGATGCCAGCGTTAGCGATATTTCGCCAGCGGCATCAAGTTTTCCGTTCTGGTGTCGTTATATGACCGTTCCTTATCCGGCGGATTGACCCCGATGAAACCCACCACTCTGGTTGATGAGTTCGAGCATTACAGTAGCTGGCGCGATGCCGTGTTCGTCCGCATCGAAGCCCTGCGTAATTGGCTTGCCACCGAGGAGTTGATTGATGCCGACGCGGAACTGCGGCTGAATCAGCTGTTGGAGCGCCTGCAGGAAGACACCCTGAATGTGGCCTTTGTGGCGGAGTTTTCGCGCGGAAAGTCGGAGTTGATCAATTCGATCTTCTTTTCGGATTACCGGCAGCGCGTACTGCCCTCGTCCGCAGGGCGGACCACCATGTGCCCCACCGAGCTCTATTACAACCCCACTCACCGACCCTCGTTACGTCTGCTGCCCATCGACACCAGAACGCACGAAGGCAGCATTGCCGATTTCAAGAATAACCCTGACGCCTGGATCGAATTTCCACTCAATCTCGATTCCGCCGATGAGATGAGTGCGGCATTGATCCACCTGGCCGACACCATGCAAGTGGACGCGGCCACTGCAGAATCCTACGGATTGATCAACCCGAATGACGAAGAAACCGCACGCACACTGATCCGCGATGGCGGCATCGCGATTCCACGCTGGCGCCACGCACTGATCAATTTCCCGCATCCCTTGTTAAAGCAGGGGCTGGTGATTCTTGATACGCCGGGCCTGAACGCCATCGGCACCGAGCCCGAACTGACACTGAACATGCTGCCAAGCGCCCACGCGGTGCTGTTCCTGCTGGCCGCAGACACCGGGGTCACCAAATCAGACATTGAAATATGGCGTCAATACATCGCGCCGATGCAGGGCGCCAGTCGGGCACGCCTGGTGGTGCTGAACAAGATTGACGGCCTGTGGGATGAGCTCAGGAGCCTCGACGAAATCGATGCCGAAATCGCCAAGCAGGTCGCTAGCAGTGCGGCCCAGCTTGAGTTGCCCATGAGTCAGATCTTCCCCGTATCGGCGCAAAAAGCACTGGTCGCCAAGGTACGCAACGATCCCGCGCTGCTGGCGAGAAGCCGCCTGCCCGCATTGGAAGCCGCGCTGACGCAGGAACTGATTCCGTGCAAACAGGCGCTGGTCAGTGAGTCAACCCAGGCCGCAGTGGAAGACGTGGTGATCAAAACCACCGAACTGCTGGAAACCCGGCTCGCCAACATTCAGGATCAGGTCGACGAGCTACAGGGGCTGCGGGGCAAGAATCGCGATGTCATCCAGGCGATGATGGTCAAGGCCAACGAGGACAAGCAGAATTTCGATCGTGGCCTGCAACAGTTCAATGCGCTACGCAGCGTATTTTCCTCGCAAGTTGAATCGATGCGCGAACGGTTGGGCATGCAAACCCTGCGTAGCGATGTGCGGCGTACTCGGCTATCCATGGAAAAAAGCCATTTCAGCGCTGGATTGCGCGAAGCCATGGGGCACTTCTTCCGTCAAATTGATAGCAACCTGGTCGCATCTGCGTCGATCGTCAGCGAAATGCGTTCCATGATGACGGCAATGTATCAAAAATTCAGCGATGAGCACGGACTGGCCGCGGTCAACCCACCCGATCACAGTCTGCGTAAATACCGCAAGGAAATGGCACGACTTGAGCGTATTTTCGAAGAACGGTTCAATACCGTTTTCAGGATGCTGACTGTAGGCCAGAATCAGTTAACTGCCCGGTTTTTTGAAACCCTGGCGAGCAAGGTGGTTCAGGTATTCGAACTCGCAAACAGCGAGACCGAATCCTGGCTGAAGGCACTGATCGCGCCGATGGAAACCCAGATACGCGAGCATAAAACCCAGCTCAAACGCAGACTGGATAGTGTTAGCCGCATTCATGCCGCGACGGAAACGCTGGATGCCCGTATCGCAGAGCTTGAAGCCTCGATTGAGACCGTGGTGGATCAGCTCGATAACCTGGCCCGCATCAACGGGCACATTGCCGATGCCATCACCAACACGCTGACCAGAGAACGGTTAGCAAGAACGGCCTGATTAGCTGGCGGTCAGTTTCAGGAATTTTTCCTGTAGCTGTTCTTTGGTTTCAGGGTAGTCCGGGTTCAACGGGATGCAATCGACCGGACACACCTCCACACACTGCGGCGTATCGAAGTGACCGACACATTCGGTGCACTTGTTGGGATCAATAATATAGATCTCGTCGCCCTGGGATATGGCGTCGTTGGGGCATTCAGGCAAGCAGACGTCGCAATTGATGCATTCGTCCGTGATCAGCATTGACATGCAATTCTCCGGGTTATATCAGTCTTTTCTTATTTTCTCACTTAATCGCTTCGCCACCAATGGGTGGACAAAGGGCGACACGTTTCCCCCCAGCTGCGCGATCTCGCGAATCATGCTGGCGGAAATGAACATGTACTGATCCGACGGCGTCAGGAACAGCGTTTCGATGTCAGGCTTGAGGTTGCGGTTCATCCCTGCCAGCTGGAATTCGTACTCGAAATCTGATGCTGCCCGCAAGCCCCGTAAAACCGCAATGGCTCCCTGCTCGGCAACGAAGTCTATCAACAAACTGGAGAAGCCTTCCACCCGAACCTGCGGCACATCAGCCAGCACTTCCCGGGTCATCTGCACGCGCTCCTCCATGCTGAAAAAGGCGCCTTTGTTACGCGATTCGGCTACAGCAACGACAACATGGTCGAACAACCGCACTGCGCGCCGCACCAGATCTTCGTGGCCACGCGTAATGGGGTCAAACGTGCCCGGGTATACAGCGGTCAGCATTTTTACTCCTTGATGAGCAGCGCAAAATGCGAGCGCCCAGCGCGCCCGCTGCGGTGAATGATAAACCCCGGCGGCGCAGACACACCTGATCCCTGCTCCACGTATACCTGACCACCCGGCTTGAGATGCGGGGCGAGATCGGCTAAAACGGCCGCCGCCAGACCGCTGTCGAATGGCGGATCGATAAATATCAGGTCGAATGTTTCGCGATTAGCCGCCAGCCAGGCCAGTGCATCGGCTCGCCTGACATCAATCACAGATGCACCCAACAAGGTGCGGTTCTTTTCCAGCGCAGTCATTGCCTTGGCGTCACGCTCGATCATGACGACGCGCCCTGCCCCACGCGAGGCCGCCTCAAAACCCAGCGCCCCACTGCCGGCAAATAGATCCAGACAGATCCAGCCCGGCAGATCCTGCCCCAGCCAGTTGAACACGGTTTCGCGCACACTGTCGGGGGTCGGGCGCAAGCCAGTGCCACCGGGGAAATCCAGCAACCGGCGACGAAACTGGCCGCCAATGATGCGGACGCGGTTGGCGACACCGTGCGCACGTTGTGGCGCGGCCTGCTTAGCGAGCACCGGCTGATCCGCCCACGACTACGGTCACCAGTTTGTCGGGATTAACCCGCCGGGTAAATGCCTGCTTCACCGCAGCCACATCCACCGCGTTAATCTGATCGACCCAGGTGTCCAGATAATCGAGCGGCAAGTGATAAAAACCGATCACCGACAGGTATTCGAGGATTTTCTTGTTGCTGTCGATCCGTAATGGAAACCCACCGGTGAGGTTGGACTTGGCCTGGGTGAGCTCAGCCTCGCTCGGGCCCGTGTCGATGAATGCCCGCAGGGTGGCCTGTGCCACCTTCAGCGCATCGTCGGTCTGCTCCAACTTGGTCTGTAGACCCAGTTGAAACGGCCCAGCTTCGCCCAGCGGCAAAAAATAACTGTAGGCACTGTAGGCATAGCCTCGCTTGTCGCGCACCTCGCGCATCAGCTGCGAGTCAAAGCCACCGCCGCCCAGCACATAGTTGCCGACATACAAGGAAAAATAATCGGGATCGGTGCGCGACACCCCCACCACGCCCATCAACACATGGCTTTGTGTGGAAGGATACGCAATGCGGGTGTCCGAAGCCGCTGCAGGGACCGGTTTCGGCAGTGCCGACAGCGCGGGAGCCTGAGACAACCTCGCCGCCAGCCGATTGGCAATGACTTCGGCTTCGGCCCGCGTGATGTCACCCATCAATGCAATCACCGCATTGGGGGCGCTGTAGTGGATGCGGTAAAAGGCCTGCAAATCAGCGCGCGTCAGCTTTTCAATCGATTCGATCTCACCCGCCTCATCGTGGGCATAAGGATGCGTGCCGTACAACGCGCGATAAAAAGCCTTGCTGGCGACGTTGCCGGGATCGGCTTCAGCTTCACGGATGCCCGCAATCAGGCGCTGCTTTTCGCGCTTGACCACTGCACCCGGAAAATCGGGCTGTTGCAACACGCGCGCAAAAGTGTCCAGCGCCTTGTTTTTTTCAGCGGACGAGGACAAGGTACGCAGCGTGATGCCTCCACGGTCACGGTCCAGACGTCCCGACAGCACCGCGCCCACATCAGCGAGACCATGAGCGATTGCGGTGTCCGACAGGCCGCCTGCACCCTGGTCAAGCATGCCATGCGTCAACTGGGCAAGACCCGGCTTGCCCGCGGGATCACGAGCGCTCCCTGCAGGAAAGTCCACCGCCACATCAAGCATCGGCAATTCGTGGCTTTCGACGAACACCACGCGTGCACCCTGTGGCGTTTGCCAGTGCTGAATAGTCAGCGCGGCCTGCGCCGAAAGGGGCAAGGACAATAGCAATGCAATCAGGAAGGTTCCGGCCTCGGGTAGCTTGAAAAATGTCTGTTTAGTTTGCATGACGCACTCCTGACACCGCTGCGTTCTTTGCCTGAGGCTTCAGGACTTGTGGATCGAGTTCAGCCACGCTCAGCTGATCGTCCTTCAACCATTGCTGCGCAGCGGCCTGTACTTCCTTCGCCGTGACCGCACGCAATTTCTCGACACGTCCCACCAAAGCGGCAGGCGGCAGGCCCGCGGTCACGTAATCCCCCAGTTGCATGGCCTGATAAAACAGTGAATCACGCTGGTAAACTTCCCCCGCGATGACCTGCGCTTTCACTCGCGCCAGCTCCGAATCGCTAATGCCTTCGCGTTTGACGCGATCAAGTTCCGTGCGGATGGCTTTCTCCAGGTCCGCAACCGACGTTCCTGCCGCCGGTGTCGCATCCACCATGAACAACCCCGGTCCACGCGAAACAGCGTCGTATCCTGCACTGGCGTTCACCGCAATCTGCTGCGTTTTAACCAGTGTTTTTTGCAAGCGCGCCGAATCATTGCCCGACAGCACGCCGGCTAGTATTTGCAGCGCATAAGGCGTCGTGTCTTTTTCCCAATCCTTGAGTGAAGGCGCGTGCCAGGCCATCAGCAGATAAGGGACTTGCGCCGGCGCTTTCACCACGATGCGCTTGCTGCCAATCTGCGCCGGCTCAACTTGCGGCTTTCTTACGGGCAGAGCGCGTGCGGGCAGCGGGCCAAAATATCGCTTGGCCAATGCAATGACTTCGTCGGCCTTGACGTCGCCCGCCACCACCAGCGTGGCGTTGTTGGGCGCGTACCAGCGGTTATACCAATCACGCGCGTCCTGCCCAGTCATGTTCTGCAAGTCGTCCATCCAGCCGATGATGGGGCGGCGGTAAGGGTGCGTCTGATACGCAGTGGCCATCAAGCGCTCATACGCGATCGATTGCGCCTGATCGTCGGTACGCAAGCGCCGCTCCTCCATCACCACCTGGATTTCCTTGGCGAACAGCTCATCGCTGATGATGAGATTGGCCATGCGGTCGGCTTCCAACTGCAGGGCCAACTCGAGTCTGTCTTTCTGCATCTGCTGGAAATACGCCGTGTGGTCGCGGCTGGTAAACGCGTTCTCGCGTCCACCGGCAGCGGCAATCCGCTTGGAAAACTCGCCCGGCGGGACCGCCTTCGTCCCCTTGAACATCATGTGTTCAAGCACGTGGGCCACGCCGGTGGTGCCGTTGAACTCATCGATCGACCCCGCCCGATACCACACCTGCGACACCATCACCGGTGCACGATGATCTTCCTGCACAATCACCCGCAAGCCGTTTTCCAGCGTCACATCGGTCACCGCCGCCTGTGCGCCGGCTACCGCAAACGCCAATACCAATCCCCACATGCCCTGCATGTTGTCACTCCTCATTATGTGTGCGCTCACTGACATCAAACCACGCCGTGCTGAAACCCGTGTGGAGTCGACTGCCTGAATGATAAGATACAGCGTCCGTCAAACAGCAGTGCTGACCGCTTTTATCCGTGTTTAGTTTCTTCAAGTCCAAACCCGCACCCGAACCAGACCTGCCCGCACCCGAGCTGCCGGCAGCACAACCGCATGTGCCCCCTGCGCCAGACGAGCCGGTTCATGTCGACACCACGGCGGCTAGGCCAGGCTGGGCACAACGGCTTAAGCAGGGGCTCGCCAAAACCCGCGGCCGTCTGGGCGGCCAGTTTTTCAGCCTGTTCGGTGTCGGCCGCAAGATTGATGCCGAACTGTTCGATGAACTCGAAACCATCCTCATCACTGCCGACATCGGCGTCGACGCCACCCAGATACTGCTCGATACCCTGCAGAAAAAAGTTCGGCGCGAAGGCCTGACCGAAGCCGTCGACCTGCAAGTCGCACTGAAGCAGGCACTGGTTGACATGCTGTCCCCATTGCAGGCGCCGCTCGACGTCACCTCACATAAGCCTTTCATCCTGATGCTGGCCGGCGTCAACGGCGCCGGCAAAACCACCACCATCGGCAAGCTCGCCAAGCTGTATCAGGCGCAGGGTTTGTCGGTTCTGCTGGCTGCGGGCGATACCTTTCGCGCCGCCGCACGTGAGCAGTTGCAAGTTTGGGGCGAACGCAACAATGTCACCGTAGTGAGCCAGGAAAAAGGCGACTCCGCCGCCGTGATTTTCGATGCTATCCAGGCTGCGCGCGCACGCGGCATTGACGTGGTTCTGGCCGACACCGCGGGTCGCCTGCCCACCCAGCTGAATCTGATGGAAGAAATCAAAAAGGTGAAGCGCGTCATCGAAAAGGCCATCCCGGGTGCGCCGCACGAAGTGCTCTTGGTGCTGGATGCCAACACCGGCCAGAATGCCGTCGCGCAGGTCAAGTCTTTCGACGATGCGCTGGGAGTGACCGGCCTGGTATTGACCAAGCTCGACGGCACAGCCAAAGGCGGGGCGATAGCTGCCATCGCTCAGGCTCGTTTAGCGCCCGCGCGGCCCATTCCAGTTCGCTATATCGGCGTGGGGGAAGGCGTCGATGATCTACGGCCCTTTGATGCCAATGAATTTGTCGACGCCATCTTTTCAATTTGAGGCTGCCCATCGCATGATCAATTTCAGCCAAGTCACCAAGCGCTATCCCGGCGGGCACGAAGCCTTGTCAGGCGTCAACCTGTCCATCGAGCAGGGTGAACTGGTTTTCCTGACCGGACATTCCGGCGCTGGTAAAAGCACGCTGCTGAAGCTGATCGCCGCGATTGAACGCCCCACCAGCGGTACCCTGACGGTGAGCGGCCAGAACATCAGCCGCCTGTCTAGCAGGGCGGTGCCCTATCTGCGCCGCAACATCGGTCTGGTGTTCCAGGATCACAAACTGCTGTTCGACCGCAGCGCAATTGAAAACGTTGTGTTACCGCTCGACATTGCCGGGCTCGACCGGCGCGAATCCTTGAAGCGCGCACGCGCCGTCATTGATAAGGTCGGCTTGCTCAATCGTGAAAAAGCCAACCCAATCAGTCTTTCGGGCGGCGAACAGCAACGTCTATGCATTGCGCGCGCCCTGGTGGGCCGCCCTGCCTTGTTGCTTGCCGATGAACCCACCGGCAATCTCGATGCCGGCTATGCCGCCGATATCATGTCCATGTTCCGTGACTTTCATCGAGTCGGCACGACGCTCCTCATCGCCACCCACGACGACCGCGCCATTTCGGCACTGGGCGGCCGCATTCTGAAACTGAATCACGGCAAGGTCGAGGAGCACTCCGCATGATCGCTTGGCTGCGCCATCAAAAACATGCGCTCACTTCTTCGCTGCGGCGGCTGGGTGCCCAACCTGTTTCCACTCTTTTGACCGCGCTTGCGATGGGTGTGGCCATCAGCCTGCCGAGCGGACTCTACCTGGTTCTCGGCAACCTCAACCAACTGGCGGGTAATCTGCCCGCGCAACCCGAAATCAGCGTGTTTCTGGATGCTGACGTTTCAAGTGCGC
>JAAFGW010000103.1 GCA_010365175.1 Sulfuriferula multivorans
CCGCTCGGGTAGCACCAGATGGGCCAATATTTCGCCAGGCAGGCCTATCCAGGGACGTACTCCGGATAAATCCAGCAGAGTCTGTTCTCCGCACAAATTCACCGCCCCCCGCAACAAAACAGGTTGCGGCGTTTTGATCAAGCCCAGCGAGTGATAGAGGTCGTCAACATCCCGGGCACCGTCATGAGCCTTGCACCAGGCTTCGGCAAAGCTGGCTTTCAAGCGTTCCATCGCTTTGGAGTCGCCTGTGGCCTGAACACTGAAACTGCGTAAGTCGAGGTTCGCTTGTTGATTGCGGCTGACAGCAAGCAAGGCTTTGAATAGCCGCTCGATGTCGGCGGTATGTTGCGGTAAACGCAGCCGTAGCGCAGATTCTCCCCGTTGCCAGCGGGTGGCCGCGTTATCCCAGCAGGTTTGCAGCCACGGCGGTGCGTGTTCCAGCAGGGGGGCGATCCGTGGCGCAAGAGCATCCACCTGGGTTCTGGCAGGCGTTCGGCCGAGGAAGACAGCCAGCTTGTGCCCATCAACAAGTAGCACGCGTAGCAATTCGTGCTCGGCTTCAAAACGCCCCCATTTGAGCGTGACTGCACCGCATGACGCTGCGTTCGCCATGACTGCATGAAAGCTTTCGCGGCAGTTTCCCGACGTGGCTCGATAACCGCCGCTGTCACGCCCAGCCGGGCTGAGGCTCAGCGTTTTACTGCCGTTGTCGCCACGCTGCCAACGCTCGAACAAGGTGTTGAGCAGTTCGAGTGCGGGATCAGTCATGCGCCTTGAACGGATTGTCGGCGGCAAGCAGCGCATGCAGCGCAGGTTTGAAATATTGCGGCTCGATAGAAACCGCACCGCCGTCGCGATACACGTTGACGATGGTGTCCATTTCCTCTGCCAACAGGGCGTGGCGCTCGTCGGGTGCGGCGATTACCGCCTGCATCCCAAGATCGCGCAGGAAAGCGAGTGCGCTTTGAGTGTTGCCCACATCCAGTTTGCTGAACGCCTCGTCGAATAAGGCTAGTGCCATGCCGCCCCTAACTTTACCAGTAGCTTCGTCGCGCTCCAGTCGGTAGGTGGCTGCCAGCGCAGCGCCAATGGCGACATAAAAAGGCGCCTGATGCTCACCGCCGGAGCCTTTGCCCAGTCGCTGCGATAGCCAGGCAGTGGAATTTGCCCGATTGGGATCCTTCATTTCCACGTCGAAACGATAGTAGTTTCGGTAGTCGACCAACTTGTCTTCCAGCGCCTTGGCGCCATCGGCACCACCCATGAGCAATTCGCGGATTTTTTTACGTGCTTCGAAATGTTCAGAGCCCGGCAAGGCCTGCGTGTCGAACAGACTACCGACATTAGCTTGCACCTCAGCTGTCGCTGATTTAATCCATTTAATTAGTGGTTCAAATTCTTTCTCATCAAATTTCTTGAACTGGTACAACTCGCCGTGGAAGTTGCGTTTTTTCAGGTTGCGATTGAGTTCGTCGAGCGCATCGTCGATGCCGGCCAGATTGTCGCGTAACTGGCCGATGAACTGGGCGTGGAAAATTTGTTCGGCATCCAGCCTTGCTTTCTCGGCGCGATCAGTAAGGCCGGCAAGTTGAGTGTCTTCCAGGTTGGTAAGGGTGGTAATGCTCCAGGCTTCCAGCTCTGCGTGCAAGTCTTCGGGCATCTGATTGGCCGAGCCGGGCAGCAAAGCAGAGTGTTTCAATGCGTATTCGCGCAGATCAGCATGTGCGGCATCGCGGCTTTGAGCCTGCTCGGTGCGGTTTTTCCGGGCACGCTGACGAGCGGTTTCCTCTACTTTGTTGAGGTCTTCACCGTGTTCAGTCTGCAGGCGCTCGAATTGGGCAGAAGCCTCTGCCATCTTGAGGGTTGCTGTTTGGGTGCGACGCGTGCGATCCTCGACGGCCTGCGCGAATGCCTCATTATTCAGGCGTTTCTTCTCTTCCTGAAGAGTTGTTTCTTTTAGCAAGTCATTTTTCTGCGTTTCAAGTTTGCTGAACTGCTTCTTGCGCGTTTCTATGCTGTCCTGAGTCGCTTTGAGTTTTTGTTTGAGAGTGTCTGTTTCTTTCAGGTCAAGTTGTCCCAGTTCTTCTTTCAGACGCTTGATCTCAGATTGTGCGTTGGTTCGGTTGGCCGCCAGTGCGGTCAGCTCGATCCCTTCTCCCAACTTGCGCGCAAAATCAGCCAGGGCTCCGGAAACGTCCGCAAAGCGCCTATGTGTGCGATCAGCCTCGGCGTATTTGGCTGCGTCTTCCTGAAACTGTGATTCCAGACGCTTGCATGTGAGTTCACGGCTGGCGCGACCGAGCAGGTGGTCTTGCACAGGTGCCATGCGCTCGATGGCGCCGTTGGCGGCAAGCATGCCGTCGTCAGTGGCCGCGCGTTCCTGGCGCAGGAGTTCATCCTCTGTATACACCCGCATCACACGCCCGAGCAGACGATTGATATAGGCGCGGGCATGGTCGTCGTCGGTGGTGATGATTTCTGCCAGCGAACCCGGCTCGCAACGCTTCAGCCAGTCCTGGGTTTTGCGGGTGTTGATTACGCGTGCACCGAACAGTTCACGACCTTGGCGGCGGTAGACGCTGATGGCATCACGCGCATCCTCGGGTGTGACGATCAAGGCCTCGCGATTGCTGCCGAGATAGCGCTCAATACAGTCGCGCCAACGTTCATCCACGATTTCCACGCAATCGCACAGCGGGCGGCTACCGATATTGTGCTGGTTGAGCAGGGCGATGAGGGCTTGGGCTTTTCTCGACAAAGGTGTTTCGCCGCGTTGAAGGGTCTGCAGTCGCTCGCGCAAATCCAACAAGTTGGTGTTCATGATCTCGACTTCATTTCCGAGTTTCTTCGCACGTTCCTGTACGCCTGGCAGCACAGCTTCAAGCTCGGTGTGAACTTCGCTGGCCAGTTGTTCGACGATTTCGGGCGCTTCTGGCCAAATCGGGACGAGCAACTCGTCTTGGGGGAGCGTATCCGCAAGCGTTTGCAGGACAGTCAGAAAGGGCTTGGGCAGGTCTTCACTAAAGTCGAGTAGTTTCCAGACGGCGGAGAGATTTCGCCGAATGATATCCAAGTCGTTGCCAGCCTGGTTTGCGTGCGTCTGCTGCGTCTCGATGCGCGCTTCCAGTTCCTGGCGTTTGGCCTCACTACCGCTTGCCGCGATCAGTCTGTTGAGGCGCACGACTTCTGTTTGATCCTGCGCGTCATGGTGGGTCAAGTCTTTGGCCGCCACCTCCAATGCCTTGCTTTGTTGACCAATCTGCTCCAATGCGACTTCGATGCGTACCCGCTCGTCATCCAGCCGGAGCACCGCCGCTTCCATCTCAATCCAATCGTATTGCACCGCCCGTTGTCCCCGGCGTGCCGCCTCCAAATAGTGAGCCTGGACAAGCTTGAGCGCGGCGATGCGGTCGCGCACCTCTTTCGTTTTGGCTTCGATATCGCGGTAGTTCTTGAGCGATTCCTGCAGGGCTTTTACCCGGATGGGCTTGTCGTCGAGAATGTGGCGGCGCACAAATTCAGATACATCCTTGATCGGGGCAAAGGTCACGGCATTTTTCAGGCTGCGCGCAAAACGAATCGGTTCGAATGAACGACCGCCATAACCGAGCGCTTCGCCCAAGCGTTTAATGAAGCGCCCGGATTCATTCAGGTTCTCGAATTCCGCGCCCTGCGCGTGGCAACGGCGGCGCAGGTCTTCGCGCACGCGATCCCACGGAATCGGGCGATCTTCACCCCCGACCGATTCGATGAGATCGCGCAAAATCAATGAGGCGCGCGGCACGATAAAACGGCCATCTACTTCGAATACGCCATTGTCGAGGTGGGCGTGCATGGCGAGGCCGATTGCTGTCTCGTCGTTCGTTTCATCATCGCGAAAACACAGCACGATATAAGAAACAGCCTGCCGACGCGGTGCCAAATCAGGATCAAGGTCTGCGTCAGTGGAGGGGTCGCGCACCACGCCCAGACAATATTCACGCAACGTGCGCCGACTTTTTTCGCCCGCGCTGGCGTTGAGCTGAATCAGCCGTTGGTCTCCACCGAGCAATACGGCCTGGATCGCATCCAGGATGGAGGATTTACCCGATGCATTCGGGCCGATAAAAGCAGTGTTACCTTTGATGTCAATCTGTTCGGCCGATAGCAGATACCAGTTGACCAGCAGAATGCGGTTGAGCATTTTCATGGCTCGCCTGCTTCCGACGAGTCAATGTCATTGGCTTGCCCTGCCTTGTTCAAGTGGGCTTCCAGCCGTTCCAAGCAGTGGTCTCCTGCTACCTGGCGTAATGCTGGCAACAGGGCAATTCGAGGAAGACCGGTGGCGGCATCATCGTCACCGAGGCGCAGCAGACCGTGGCGTTGAAAGCGTTTGAGCAAACCGATGTAATCGCTCTTCTTTGGGGATTCGCGGTGGGTCAACACACTGTAGCGCTCCAGCAGATCGGCGGCACTCAAATGTACCTTGCCATCCTGAGTTTGGCGCGCCTCCACGCCTTCCTCAAAAGCCAGACGCGCAATAAAAAGGAACAAGGTTTCGGTGAGATCAAGGCGCAGATAAGTCTCTTCATCGCCAGGTAGTACGCCGACGTAACCAAAATCCTGATCCAGATAAAGTTGCCAGCCCAACGCATCGAATAGCGCGTGAAAGTACTCGAAATGGTCGGTAATCAAGCGATAGTGCGGGCGCTCGTCGGCCAGGTAAAGAAACTGTCGGGTCAACAAGGCATTGGCGGCACTCTTGAAATCGGATTCGCTGAGTTCGTCGTTGCGTTCGAGCAGGTGTTTGAGGTCGCGAAGCATCATGTTGACTTGCGGGTGATGGTGAAATCCCGGCACGCAAGCCATTCTGTGTCGATACGTGTCGTTCCAGTGCGCACCTCAAAACGTCGATTGAGCCGCCGACCACTTTCGCCTGACCGTGTCAGGTGGCTGAGTTGCGTAAGGTGCGAGAAGGCGACGAAATCCTCGACCGACCCGATGCAAAATTCCTGTGCGCGCATTTCAGGGCGAGATCCCATCTGCTGATCCAGGTAGATCTCCACTGCGCGCGGATCCAGGCGGCGGCGAGCAAGATAATCGCGGATAGCTTTTTGCCGCGCCAGGCGTACCGGGTCTGGCGCAGTGCGGCGCAGGCGCTCCGGCTCCGGCGGGCGCTTGGGTGAAATGGGGGTGCGAGGACTACGCGATGACAACGGCAACACACGCATCAGGCGATGGGGTGCCGGTAAGGCTGTGGCATCATCAGCTAAGGCTGCCCGCGCCACTAACCGTGCAATGCGTGCGGCAGCACCGGGCTGGGTTTTATCCATATAACGCACTGCCTCGGCGACCCGGCGTTCCAGCCCCGCACGAAATTCATTAATGCGTTCCAAGTGTGCATCCACTTCGGCGAATACCTGTTCTAGCGTGGCCAAGTCGTCGTCAACCCGGCGCAACGCTTCTGCTTCACTACGGGCTATACGCTGGCGCAGATAAGCCTGCGGAAGTGTCGTGCGTGCATCATGCGAGAAACGAATGCTTCTGACCTTGCTAAGGATTTCCGCTCGATAACGGAAGGGGTTGTCACGGGTGTACAGCGTCTTGTAATCCGCAACCAGAAATTCCTCAACAAAGTCCGAGAAGAATCCGCCCAGCAGAATTCTGGGATCATGCTCTGCGCGTAACCTTTGCGACACTTCGCGTAAGCCGTAGGCCAATGAGCGCAAATGTAAAAAGAACTCTCGCGCCTGTCGGGCCGCTTCGGATAGAGCGGCGGCCTGGTCGCCAGGATTAAGTTGCACTTGAACGATATTGTTGTGGATGGTTTGCACGATCCCACCATAAAGGCGATTACGTTGCTGCGCGATCTCCAACAAATTCCCGAGCAGTCGCCCAACATCGGGCGGCATAGCGACGCGGGTGCGATAGCTGTCTTGCTCTTCTTCCAACCAGCCGCATTGCCGTAAACGCCTGTAGGCACGGGCAGCGTAACCAAGTTGGGTATTGGGGATATCTAAGGAGCTCTCTTCACCCTCCTCGGGTTGCCAGTTCTGCAACGTCATATCCGAAAGCACTTCTTCGATCTCGCTCCGCACCGTTTCGTAAGCAGGCAGCAAAGCTGCTGAGGTGCCAAAGAACAACGCGTGCAAACGTGTCAGGACGTTAACGTAAATGTTCCGGTTCGCGCCGGCCAAAGGAGCAAATAACGCGTCTGGGAGGTGCTTGAACAGAGCCATGGCTTAGATGGAGTAAGCCAGATTCGGCGCCAACCACCGCTCCGCCGTCTCCAAGTCCCAGCCCTTACGTTGCGCATAGTCTTCAACCTGGTCACGCTCGATCTTGGCCACGGCGAAATACTGGCTGTCGGGATGCGAGAGGTAGAAGCCTGAGACCGCCGCACCTGGCCACATGGCGAAGTTCTCGGTGAGTTCAACGCCGATCGCTGCCGTGGCATCGAGCACCTCAAACAATGCGGCTTTTTCGCTGTGCTCGGGGCAGGCGGGGTAGCCGGGTGCGGGACGGATTCCCTGATACTTTTCTGCGATCAGGTCGTCGTTGGGGAGCGCTTCTTCGTTGGCATAACCCCAAAACTCCTTGCGCACACGCAGATGCAAGTGCTCGGCGAAGGCTTCGGCGAGACGGTCGCACAGCGATTTGAACAGGATCGCGGAGTAGTCGTCGTGTGCGGCTTCGAAGGCCTTGGCGCGTTCGTCTTCGCCGATGCCGGTGGTGACGACAAATCCGCCCAGATAGTCTTTCAATCCGCTGGCCTTGGGCGCGACGAAGTCGGCGAGGCACAGGTTGGCACGGTCTTGCGGCTTTTTCATCTGCTGGCGCAGGTTGTGCCAGGTCATCAGCGTCTGGGTGCGCGATTCGTCGGTATAAACCTCGATGTCGTCGTCGTTGACCGTGTTGGCGGGGAACAGGCCGAATACGGCGCGCGCTTCAATCCAGTTTTCCGCAATCATCTGCTGCAGCATCGCCTGCGCATCGGCGAACAGCTTGCTCGCCTCGACGCCCACGACTTCATCCTTGAGTATCTTGGGGTATTTTCCGTGCAGTTCCCACGAGGCAAAGAAGGGCGTCCAGTCGATGATGTCGACCAGTTTGGACAGGTCATAAGCTTTCAGTACATGGACACCAGATTGACCAGGCGCTGGCGGCGTGTAGCGTGACCAGTCGATGTTGAACTTGTGGGCGCGTGCCTCAGCCAGCTTCAGGCGCACGGTGTCGGATTTGTGCTTGAGGTGGCGTTCGCGCGTGATCGCATAGTCGGCGCGGACTTCGGCAGCAAAGGCGTCGCGCATGTCTTTCGACAGCAACTGGGTGCAGACGCCCACCGCGCGCGAGGCGTCCTTCACGTACACCACCGGGTGTTCGTAATTGGGCTCGATCTTGACGGCCGTGTGTGCGAGTGAAGTGGTCGCGCCGCCAATCAGCAGGGGGAGCGTAAAGCCTTGGCGCTGCATTTCTTTGGCGACGTAAGCCATTTCTTCCAGTGATGGCGTGATCAGCCCTGACAGACCGATGATGTCGGCCTTGTGCTCGCGCGCGGCATCGAGAATTTTCTGTGCCGGCACCATCACGCCGAGATCGACAATGTCGTAGCCGTTACAGCCAAGCACCACGCCGACGATGTTCTTGCCGATGTCGTGGACGTCGCCCTTGACCGTCGCCATGATGATCTTGCCGGCACTCTGTGCGTCGCCGGCCTGCTTGTCGGCTTCGATGAACGGCAGCAAATGCGCCACCGCCTGTTTCATCACGCGCGCGGACTTCACCACTTGCGGCAAAAACATCTTGCCGGCGCCGAACAGGTCGCCGACCACGTTCATGCCCGCCATCAGCGGGCCTTCGATGACGTGTAGCGGGCGCGCGGATTCAAGCCGTGCAGCTTCGGTGTCTGCGACGATGAATTCGGTAATGCCCTGCACTAACGCGTGGGAGAGGCGCTCGCCAACCGGCAGGTTGCGCCAGGCGAGGTCGACGACCCGTTCTTTCGCCCCTCCTTTGACGTTTTCGGCAAAATTCACCAGTCGCTCGGTCGAG
Source organism: Sulfuriferula multivorans (assembly GCA_010365175.1). Lineage (GTDB taxonomy): Bacteria > Pseudomonadota > Gammaproteobacteria > Burkholderiales > Thiobacillaceae > Thiobacillus. The sequence continues at coordinate 8,032 of JAAFGW010000103.1, forward strand.
TCCTCACGGCGGTTGAGTAATACGTCTTCGACGCGTTCTTTCAGATCCGGGTCGAGATTGGCATAGATGCCGAGCTGGCCCGCGTTGACGATGCCCATGTCCATGCCGGCCTGGATCGCGTGATAGAGGAATGCGGTGTGAATGGCCTCGCGCACCGCGTCATTGCCGCGAAACGAGAAGCTCACGTTCGATACGCCACCGGAAATATGCGCGTGGGGCAGGTTCTGGCGGATCCAGCGGGTGGCTTCAATGAAGTCGACCGCGTAGTTGGCGTGTTCCTCGATGCCGGTGGCAACCGCGAAGATGTTCGGGTCGAAGATGATGTCCTCGGCCGGGAAGCCGACGGTCTCGGTCAACAGCTTGTAGGCGCGGGCGCAGATTTCGGTCTTGCGGGCGTAGGTGTCGGCCTGGCCGGTTTCGTCGAAGGCCATCACGATCACCGCCGCGCCGTAGCGCAGGCACAGTTTGGCGCGCTCGATGAACTCGGCTTCGCCTTCCTTCATCGAGATCGAGTTGACGATGCCCTTGCCCTGGATGCACTTGAGGCCGGCCTCGATCACGCTCCATTTCGACGAGTCGATCATGATCGGCACCCGCGAAATATCCGGCTCTGAGGCAATCAACAGCAGGAAGCGCACCATCGCCGCCTCGGCGTCGAGCATGCCCTCGTCCATATTGATGTCGATGATTTGCGCGCCGTTTTCCACCTGCTGGCGGGCAACATCGAGTGCCTTTTCGTAGTCGCCGTTGAGAATCAGGCGGGCAAAAGCCTTGGAGCCGGTGACGTTGGTGCGCTCGCCGACGTTGACGAAGAGTGAATCCTTGTCGACGTTGAACGGTTCCAGCCCGGACAGGCGCATCGCCGGTTCGAGTGTTGGCGGAACGCGTGGCGCGACACCCTCGACGGCCTTGGCGATGGCTTCGATATGGGCGGGCGAACTGCCGCAGCAGCCGCCTACGATGTTCAGCAAGCCGGCGCGCGCCCATTCGCCGATATGCGTGGCCATTTCTGGCCCTTCCATATCGTATTCGCCAAAAGCGTTGGGCAGACCGGCGTTGGGGTGGGCCGAGATGAACACGTCAGCCT